>NZ_JBIRTN010000001.1:390293-592483 GCF_044334705.1 Streptomyces sp. NPDC020731 | reverse complement strand
CGCGGGCCCCCCGGGGTGCCGTCCCGGGGGCCCCCCCCCCCCCGGGGGGGGGGCCCGGGGGGGGGGGGGGGGGGGGGGGGGGGGGGGGGGGGGGGGGCCCCCCCCCCCCCGCCGGGGCCCGTGATCAGGAGGGTGCGCATGGGGGTGAACGGTAACGGACGCTGGGCGGGGGTGGGTTTTGCCTGCCCGCGCTTGCGGGGTGCCTCCCCCACTCTCGGCCGCGCTCGAGCGGGAGGTGCCCCCACCGCCCACCCGTGCCGCCCTGGGGGTACCTCCCAGGCCTTTGAGGCACTGGGGGGAGGCACGACTGCCCGCGGCTGTGGCGGCTGTGTTACTTCGGGCCGGACTCCACTCGCTTCTTCAGGCCCGCCAGGGCGCGGTCGATGATGACCTTCTCGGCCTTGCGCTTGATCATGCCGAGCATGGGGATCTTGACGTCGACGGTCAGGCGGTAGGTGACCTCCGTCGTGCCCGGGGAGGCCGGGGTGAGGATGTAGGAGCCGTCGAGGGAGCGGAGCATCTGGGACTTCACCAGGGTCCAGGAGACCTCGTGTCCGCCGGTCCAGGTGTACGCCAGGACCTGGTCGTCCTTGATCGCGCCGGCGTCCATGACGAGACGCACCTGCTCGGCGCGGCCCTCGGCGTCGGTCGCGAGGACCTCGGCCTCCTTCACCTCACCGGTCCAGTCCGGATAGCGGGCGAAGTCGGCGATCACCCCCATGACATCGGCCGCCGCCGCCCCGATCGTGATGCTCGAGCTGGTGTGTTCCGCCATCGCCGTGGCTCCTCCAGATGCGGGCCGGTAGTCGTCGCCGTGTGCCGGGCACACAGCGCACGAGCGTGCAGCGGAAGGCTACCGCGCGCCCGGCCCGCGCAACTCACCCGACCTGGGACATCGTCACCATTCCAGCCGCCAGGGCCGCCCGCTGCTCGCGAAGTGCCCCACGTTCACGCACTCGGTGGCGCCGATCCGCATCCGCCGCACCAGCGGCTGGTGGACGTGTCCGAACAGGGAGTAGCGGGGCCGGGTGCGGCGGATGGCGTCCAGCAGGGCCCGGCTGCCGCGTTCGAAGCGGCGCGCGACGGTGTCGTAGACCAGTTCGGGCACCTCCGGCGGGATGTGCGTGCACAGCACGTCGACCTCGCCCACGGCCTCGATCTTCGCCGCGTACTCCTCGTCGCCGATCTCGTACGGCGTGCGCATCGGCGTGCGCAGGCCGCCGCCGACGAAGCCGAAGGTCCAGCCGCCGATCTCCACCCGCTGCCCGTCCAGCACGGTCGTGCCGGGACCCGCGTACTCCTGCCACAGGGGCGGCATGTCGACGTTGCCGTACGTCGCGTACGTCGGCGTGGGGAACGCGGCGAACAGCTCGGCGTACTGCCTGCGCACCGCCTTCTCGATCGCGGCGGCCTTGTCCGTGCCGATGCCGGCCCACAGCCGGCGCTGGAACTCGCGCGCCTCCTCGAAGCGGCGGGCGGTGCGCAGCTCCACGATGAGGTCGGCGTTCCGGGTGCCGAACAGGTCGGGGAAGATGCCGCGCGAGTGGTCGGCGTAGTCGAGGAAGAGCACCAGGTCACCCAGGCAGACCAGGGCGTCGGCACCCTCGCCGGCCCGGGCCAGGTCACGGATGTTGCCGTGCACGTCACTGACCACATGGACGCGTGTGCGCGGGTTTCCGCCTGGTGTGGATGCCATGGCGATCAAGGGTAAGCGTGTGCGGCCCGCGTGGACAATGGCGGACCTACCTGCGGTTACTGGCTCGCCGGCGAGGGGGTGCACTACTGTGCGCAATGAAAAACCAACCTGTGTGACGCAGCGAACATCTCGCCGGGACCCCCTGTCGTAGACGCCATACCGGCGGGTAACGTCCGGGCAGTCCAGTCGTGCTCGGGATTTCAACATGTGAATTCGCGAGCACCCGCCCGAGCCTTGGACCTCGCCGTCGCATCGCACACCGTCGTGGCGCCGGCGCCCTAAGAGGAGCAGCAGTCTTGCGCGAGTTCAGCCTTCCGGCTTTGTACGAGGTCCCCGCGGACGGAAACCTGACCGACATCGTCCGCAGAAACGCCGCGCAGCACCCCGACGTCGCCGTCATCGCCCGCAAGGTGGGCGGGACCTGGCAGGACGTGACGGCCACCACCTTCCTGGCGGAGGTGCGGGCGGCCGCCAAGGGCATGATCGCCGCCGGTGTGGGGCCCGGTGACCGGGTCGGCCTGATGTCCCGCACCCGTTACGAGTGGACGCTGCTGGACTTCGCGATCTGGAGCGCCGGCGCGGTGACCGTGCCGGTGTACGAGACCAGCTCGCCGGAGCAGGTGGCGTGGATCCTCGGCGACTCCGGCGCCACCGCCTGCTTCGTGGAGCTCGACGCCCACGCGGCGACGGTGGAGTCGGTACGCGACCGGCTGCCCGCGCTGGAGAACCTGTGGCAGATCGAGTCCGGCGGCATCGAGGAGCTGGGCCGGCTCGGCCAGGACGTCACCGACGAGACGGTCGAGGAGCGCGGCTCGTCCGCGAAGGCGGACGACCCGGCGACCATCGTCTACACCTCCGGCACCACCGGCCGCCCCAAGGGCTGTGTGCTGACCCACCGCAGCTTCTTCGCCGAGTGCGGCAACATCGTGGAGCGGCTGCGTCCGCTGTTCCGCACGGGCGAGTGCTCGGTGCTGCTGTTCCTGCCGCTCGCGCATGTCTTCGGGCGGCTGGTGCAGATCGCGCCCATGATGGCGCCGATCAAGCTGGGCTGCGTGCCCGACATCAAGAACCTCACCGACGAGCTGGCCGCGTTCCGGCCGACGCTGATCCTGGGCGTGCCGCGGGTCTTCGAGAAGGTCTACAACTCGGCGCGGGCCAAGGCGCAGACCGACGGCAAGGGCAAGATCTTCGACAAGGCGGCGGACACGGCGATCGCCTACAGCCAGGCGCTGGACACGCCGTCCGGGCCGTCGCTCGGCCTGAAGATCAGGCACAGGGTGTTCGACAAGCTGGTCTACGGCAAGCTGCGCACGGTGCTGGGCGGGCGCGGCGAGTACGCCATCTCGGGCGGCGCCCCGCTGGGCGAGCGCCTGGGCCACTTCTTCCGCGGTATCGGTTTCAGCGTGCTGGAGGGTTACGGCCTCACCGAGTCGTGCGCGGCCACCGCGTTCAACCCGTGGGACCGGCAGAAGATCGGCACGGTCGGCCAGCCGCTGCCCGGTTCGGTGATCCGGATAGCGGACGACGGCGAGGTGCTGCTGCACGGCGAGCACCTGTTCAAGGAGTACTGGAACAACCCGGGCGCGACCGCCGAGGCACTGGCCGACGGCTGGTTCCACACGGGGGACATCGGCACGCTGGACGAGGACGGTTATCTGCGGATCACCGGCCGCAAGAAGGAAATACTGGTGACGGCGGGCGGCAAGAACGTCGCCCCGGCGGTCATCGAGGACCGGATCCGGGCGCACGCGCTGGTCGCGGAGTGCATGGTCGTGGGCGACGGGCGGCCGTTCGTGGGTGCGCTGGTCACCCTCGACGAGGAGTTCCTGGGCCGGTGGTGCGCCGAGCACGGCAAGCCGGCGGGGTCGACCGCGGGGTCGCTGAGCGAGGATCCCGATCTGCTCGCGGCGATCCAGACGGCCATCGACGACGGCAACTCGGCGGTGTCGAAGGCGGAGTCGGTGCGGAAGTTCCGTGTCCTGCCCGCGCAGTTCACCGAGGAGTCGGGACATCTGACTCCGTCGTTGAAGCTGAAGCGGAATGTCGTGGCCAAGGACTACGCCCATGAGATCGAGGCGATCTACGCGAAGTAGGACTTCGGTGCCCATGAGGGTGCCGGGGACGCTTCGCCGGCGGCTTTCCGTCGTATGCGGCTGGTCGCGCGGTTCCCCGCGCCCCTGGGAAGCCGCCCCCGACGGCGTTCTCAGAGCAGCTTCTTCAGGTGCTCGGCCAACAGGTCCCAGCGCCACTTCTGTTCGACCCATTCCCTGCCGCGCTCGCCCATCCTGCGGCGGAGTTCCTCGTCGCCCAGGAGGGTGATGACGCGCTCTGCGGTCCGGTCGGCCGAATCGCCGGGGACGACCCAGCCGGTTTCGCCGTCGAGGACCGCGTCGGGGGCGCCTCCGGAGTCGCCGGCGACGACGGGGAGGCCGGTCGCGGAGGCTTCCAGGTAGACGATGCCGAGGCCCTCGACGTCCAGGCCACCGCGCCGGGTGCGGCACGGCATGGCGAAGACGTCGCCGGCGCCGTAGTGGGCGGGCAGCTCGGACCAGGGGACGGAGCCGGTGAAGCGGACCGAGGCGGCGACGCCGGTGTCCCGGGCGAGCCGGCGCAGGTCCTTCTCGTACGGCCCGCCGCCGACGATCAGCAGGACGGCGTCCGGTTCGGCGGCCAGGATCGCGGGCATCGCCCGGATCAGCGTGTCCTGCCCCTTGCGCGGCACCAGCCGGGAGACGCACACGATCACCGGCCGGTCGGTCAGCCCCAGCCGCGCCCGCACCTCGTCGCCGCCCGAACCGGGGTGGAAGGTCTTCTCGTCGACCCCGGGCGGCAGCTGCACCATCCGGGAGGCCGCCTCGGGGGTCAGCGCGCCGGCGATCCGGGAGCGCGTGTACTCGCCGAGGTAGGTGATCGTGTCCGTGGAGTCCCCGATGCGGCGCAGGAGTTGCCGCGCGGCGGGCAGCTGGGCCCAGCCGGCCTCGTGGCCGTGGGTGGTGGCCACGATCCGCTCGGCGCCCGCCCGGCGCAGCGCCGGTGCCATCAGGCCGAGCGGTGCCGCCGCCCCGAACCACACCGAGGCGCACCCGTGCTCGCGCAGCAGCCCGACGGCCCGCCGGGTGACCGCCGGGGTCGGCAACAGCATGGTCGTACGGTCGCGCACGACGGTGAAGGGCTGCTCGGCGTCGAAGGCCGCGGTCGCCTCGGCGCCCTCCCGGGAGCGCTTCCAGGTGGAGGCGTAGACGACGAGCCGCTCCGGGTCGAGCCGCAGCGCCATGTTGTGCAGGAACGCCTGGATGCCGCCGGGGCGGGGCGGGAAGTCGTTGGTCACGATCAGGGTCTTGTGCATCGCCGCAGACCCTACCGAACGGGGGTGCGCCGTTCGCCACGGCGGCGCTCTGTGGCACGTACACAGGTGTCCGGGACATCATGGCCCCTCACGACCGCACACCGGACGGGCAGGGAGCACATGAGGACGACGGCCGCACGGGGCTCGTTCGCCCGGCTGCTGCTTCTGTGGGGACTGACGCGGGCCGCGCTGCTGCTGTGCGTCCTGAAGGTGATCGTCCTCCCCGGGCCGGACGTCACCAGCGACGTGTCGGTGATCTACCGGGGCTGGTACGACGTCCTGCGCACCGGGACGTTCCCACTGGACGACGTGACCTGGCAGTATCCGCCCGCCGCGGCCCTGGCGATCCTCTCCCCCGGGCTGCTGCCGTTCCTGGAGTACGCCACCGCGTTCTTCGTCCTGGCCTGCCTCGCCGACCTGGCCACCCTGTGCCTGCTGCGGTACGCCGGCCGCCGTTCCGGCCGGTCGCCGCGCGGTGCCCTGGTCTGGGTGGTGGGCGTGCCGCTGCTGGGGCCGACGGTGTACGCGCGCTACGACGTGATGGTGACCGCGGTCGCCGTGGCCGCGTTGCTGGCGGCCACCCGGTACCCCCGGCTGGCGGGGGCGCTCGCCGGTCTCGGGGCACTGGTGAAGGTGTGGCCGGCGCTGCTGCTGCTCGCGGTGCGGCGGCGCGGTGCGTGGGTGTCGGCGGCGGTGACCGGTACCGGGGTGGCCGGTCTGTTCGCCGTACTGATGCCGGGGGCGTTCGCGTTCCTCACCTTCCAGCGGGACCGGGGGACGGAGGTCGAGTCGCTGGGGGCGCTCGTCTTCCATGTGGCCCGGCACCATGGGTGGGAGGGCGAGGTGCTGCTCAACTACGGCTCGGTCGAGTTCCTCGGCCCGTATGTGAGCTGGGTGAGCACGGGTGCGCTGATCCTGACCGGGGCCGCGCTGGCCTGGCTGGTGCTGTGGCGGATGATGGCCGTCCGTTTCGAGGCGCGGACCGTGGCCGACGCGGCGTTCGTGGCGGTGCTGATGTTCACCACGACGAGTCGGGTGATCAGTCCGCAGTACATGGTGTGGCTGATCGGGCTCGGGGCGGTGTGCCTGTGCTTCCGTGGGAGCCGGATGGGGGTGCCGGTCGGTCTGGTGCTGGTTGCTTCGTTGGTGACGGTGCTGGAGTTCCCCGTGTGGTTCGGGCATGTGGTGGCCAGTGATGTGCCGGGCATCGCGCTGTTGGTGCTGCGGAACGGGCTTCTGGTGGGGGCGACGGTTGTGGCGGCGCGGGTGTTGTGGTGCGCGACGGTTCCCCGTCGGCGTCCGGTTCCCGCGGTTCCCGGGCCGGCCCGTGCCGCCGGGACGCCGGTCTCGTCCTGACCTCGGACGGTGCCGAGTCGCGGACAGCCGCGTGCCGCCGGCCGGGGGTGGGGCGCGCGGCCCGGCGCTTACGGGGTGCCTCCCCCGGAGGGGGGACCCCCGGCCCGCCCTCCCAAACCCTTGAGGCACGACGGAGGCACGACTGCCCGCGGTTCCGAAGGCGCTCAGCCCAGTACGTTCCTCACGTACTCCTGCCACTGCGCCGTGAAGTCCTCGCGGGTGGTGTCGAGGACTCGTCGCATCGCGTCCTCCACCGCGCCGTCGCGGTGCTCGTGTGCGCCCACGGCGCGGTAGAACTCGCCGAGGCGTTCCTCGCCCCAGTGGTCGGCGATGAGGCGGCAGGCCAGCCAGCCGCTCTCGTAGGCACGGGCGAGGCGGTCCGCGTCACCGGAGAAGCCGAAGTCCTCGTCGTCCGGCAGCCCGGCGGGCACCTCGCCCCGGCCCACCGCGTAGGCGAGCTCCGGTGCGGCCTCGGCGGGGGCGCGGTCGCCGCCGCGGTAGCCGACCCAGTCGGCGAACCCCTCGGACAGCCACAGCGGGGTCGCGGCGGAGGTGTGGGCGCGGGTGGCGACGTGGGTGGTCTCGTGGGTGAGGACGACCTGCCGGCCCGAGTCGCCGAGCATTCCGAAGGCGTCCGGGTTGACGATGACCCGGTCCGCCGGCGCCCGCCCGTCCGCGCCGGTGGTGCCGGTGGTGACCGCCGCGATCCCCCGGTAGGAGGAGGCGGGTGAACCCAGCAGGCCCGCCATGCCCTCCAGGGTCTTCGGAACCAGGACGACCACGCGCCGGCTCCATTCCGGGCCCCACGCGTCGGACACCGCGGGCACCGCGCGGTCGGCCAGTTCGGCGTAGTCCCGCAGCTTCTCGTCGGGCTGCCCGACGCCGAGGACCAGGCTCCGCCCGCCCCGGACGGCACGTGCGGGGCCCTGGTCCCACAACTGCTGGCCGGACTTCTTCGCGGGCCGGTCGGAGTCGACGGACCAGCGGCCGTCGCGGTCCCGGCTCAGGCTCAGGGAGCGGGCGGTGGTGATCGGGGACCGGTCGTGACCCTCGACGCGGTAGCTCAGGTCGGCGGAGGCGGTGGCGGTGTCACCGGTGCGGTCGAGGGCGGTGACGCGGTAGGACCAGTCGGCGAGCGGCACCGCGCGCAGGTTGTCGAACCCGGCCCGGGTCCCGGTGCGGGCGTACGCGGCGGCGTCGAGGTCGAGGACGGCCTCCGCGCGGCGGTCGAGGAGGGACTGCACCTCCGCGCGCACGGCGTCCACGGCCGGTCCCCCGCCGCACCCCACCAGGGAGACGAGCAGCAGACACAGCGCCATCACCGACGCACCCGACACCCGCCTTCGACCAGCCACCTTCCCGAGGGTACGGGTGCCGGACCGGTGCGGTCAGACCCTGGTGACCGACGAGACCGGCATCATCCCGACCGGGTCGTAGCGCACCGGGGCGCCGGGGTGAGGCGCGTGGATCACCTGGCCGTTGCCCATGTACATCCCGACGTGGGAGGCGTCGGAGCGGTAGACGACCAGGTCACCGGGGCGCGCCTCGGACAGGGGGACCTGCCGGCCGGCGTACCGCTGGGCCTGCGAGGTGCGCGGCAGCGCGACCCCGGCCTGCGCGTACGACCACTGGGTCAGTCCGGAGCAGTCGAAGGAGGACGGGCCGCCGGCGCCCCAGACGTAGGGCTTGCCGAGGGCGGAGCGGGCCGCCGCGACGGCGGCCGCCGCGCGGCCCGAGGCGGGTGCCGGGCCCGGACCGAGCAGGTCCGTGCGTGCGGAGCGGGTGGCGCGGCCCCAGGCGGCGCGTTCGCCGGCCGGGAGGGAGTCGAGCAGCCGACGGGCCTCGGCGAGCTTGCGTTCGACGGTCCGCTTGTGCGCGGTGACGGCCTTGCGGCTCTTCTCCAGCGCGCCGAGCTCTCCGACCGCCTCCGCGCGGTCCTGGGCGAGGGAGCGCAGGGCGCCCCGGAGTCTCCTCAGCTCACCGGCCTGGTGGACGGTGATCCGGTCCAGTACGGAGGCCTTCTCGAGATAGTCCTCCGGGTCGTCGGAGAGCAGCAGGACGAGGGCGGGGTCGAGGCCGCCGGAGCGGTACTGGGCACCGGCGAGCGACCCCAGCGACTCCCGCATCGTGTTGACGCGTGCCTGCTGCCGGGCGATCCCGTCCTGGGCGGTGGCGATCCGCCGGCGCAGCCCGTCGGCGCGCTCGTCGGCCTCGTTGTACGCCTCGGTCGCCTTCTCGGCCTCCCGGTACAGGCGGTCCACCTCGGCCCGGGTGACGTCGTACGGCGTGGCCGCGGCCGGCACGACGGTGAGGGCGGTGGCCGCCGCGGACAGCAGACCGAGGGCGACGGCGGCGCCCCGGTCGGCTCCGGACGACGGTGCGGTACGGCGGTGGGACCCCACGGGAAGCCGCGCTCCTTCCACTGGCGGACAGGGAAACGCGGCAGACAGTAGCCGTCACGACGGCGGACGAACCCATGGCCGAGGCGACCGCGCACAGTGACGCCCCGCCTGTGACCTGCGTCAGAGGCGGGGCGCGGGGAAGATCGGGTCGGGTACGAATCCCCCGAACGGCGGCAGCCAGGGGGTGTCGTTTGGATCAGGCCGGCTTCAGGCGACGGCGCCTCACAGCCGAGCCGGACGGGGTCCGGTGCGTGCGGCCGCGAGGCGGAGGAGGGAATCGACGCGGAGCGTCGAGGACCGACGACGACGCCGCAGAGGTGCGTGCCGGACCCCGCCCGGCTCGGCAAGATCCAGACGACATCTCCTAGACGCGGACGCCGAACATGAACGGGCCGCCGATGGTGTTCATCGACTCGTAGCGCACGACGGTGCCGGTGCGGGGGGCGTGGATGATCTGGCCGTTGCCCGCGTAGAGACCCACGTGGTGCAGGTCGTTGAAGAAGAAGACGAGGTCGCCGACCTTGAGCTGGCTCACCGAGTAGATCCTGGTGCCGTCGCCGGTCTGGGCCTCGGAGGTGCGCGAGATGCCGACGCCGGCCTGCGCGTACGCCCAGGAGGTCAGGCCGGAGCAGTCGAAGGAGGACGGGCCGGTGGCGCCGTAGACGTAGGGGGTGCCGAGCTTGCTCTGGGCGGCGGCGAAGGCGGCGGCGGCGCGGCCGGAGCCGGCCGGGACGTTGACGTCGAGCGCCTCACGCTCGCTGGCGCGGGTGGCGCGGCTCTCGTCCTTGGCGAGCTGCTGCTTCTCCGCGGCGGTGAGGGTGTTGAGCAGCTTCTGCGCGGAGGAGAGCTTGCTCTGGACTTCCTTCTTCTTCTTGCCCAGTTCGGTGCGGGTGGCGGAGAGGTCCTTGAGCTTCTCGGACGCCTCGGAGCGCTGCTGGGCGAGCTCGCGCTGCTTCTCCTGGATCTCCTTCAGTGCGTCGACCTGCTGGGTGCTCAACTGGTCGAGGGTGGACGCCTTGTCGAGGTAGTCGTCCGGGTCGGCGGAGAGGAAGAGCTGGACGGAGGGGTCGATGCCGCCGTTGCGGTACTGGGCGCTGGCCATCGAACCGAGGCCGTCGCGCAGCTCGTTGAGCTCCTGCTGGCCCTTGGCGACGTTGTCCTGGATCGTGGAGATCTCCTTCTGGAGCTTCTCCTGCTTCTCCTTGGCCCCGTTGTACTTCTCGGTGGCCTGTTCCGCCTGCTCGTAGAGCTTGTCGACCTTGGTCTTGACCTCGTCCTTGCTCGGCTTCTCGCTCGGCGCGGCGTTGGCGGCCTGCGAGCTCATGACGACGGCAGCTGCGGCAGCGGTGGTGAGCACAGTCACACGTGCGCGGCTCGGCTGCTTGGGACGACGGTGGGACGCCACGGAGACGAGCTCCTTCTCGAGAGTGATCGCGCGAGCGAGGGTTCGAAGGGAGACCCTAGTGATTCTCTTGTGATCAGTTCAAATCCCTGGACACAAAATCTCCGTTACACCGGGTTTATTCGACCCCAACTCACCTGCAGTGATGCTGCCCTGACGCTACGTTGCGTGACGGTTCCGTCAATTCGGGCAAAGATCCCGTACGTTGTACGAGGGACGGATGTGAATCAGATACTAGGAAAGCCTCTTGAGGAGCACCGCCGACGCGACGGGGCGTGCGCCCGCGCGGGCCACCCCGTCGGCGACCTCGCGGTCGGTGGAGGCGACGATGACGGGCCTCCCCGGCGGCTCGGCGCGCACCAGCTGGCGGATCAGCTCGTCGGCGGTGACGCCCGGCTTGGAGAACAGCACCCGCACCCCGCGCGGCGGCGCGAGCAGCACCGGCGCGGCCAGTTCGGCGCCGTCGAAGACACAGGTCACCTCGGCGCCGGTCTGGGCGGCGAGCTGGGCGAGCTGGCCCAGCAGGCGCAGACGCTGCTTCTCCAGGGGCATCTGGGGATAGCCGGTCTTGGTGACGTTGTAGCCGTCGACGACCAGATGCGCCTGCGGCAGTGCCAGCAGCTGGTCGAGGATGGCCGGGTCGTGCTCGGACAGCGCGCGGGCGGCGATGTCCTTCGGGGTCATGCGGCCGGGCTCGACGGCGTCCACGGTCTCGGCGGGCCGGACGGACACGGGAGGCAGCGCCAGCTCCCGGCGGAGCCCCTGGGCGGCGTCCAGCACGGTGTCCAGCAGCAGCCGGACCCGCATGTCCTCCACGCTGCGGCCCTCGCGGGCGGCCCGGCGGGCGGCCTCCAGCGCGGCCTCGGTCTCCCCCAGCCGGGCCTTGAGGCGCCGGCTCTCGCTCTCGGCGGCCGACACCTGGGCGTGGCCCTCGGCGCGCACGGTCTCCATCTCGCCCCGCAGCTTGCGCACGGCGGCCTCGCCGCGCTTGACGTCGCTGAGGGCGGAGCGCAGCTTGCGGTGCAGCGACTCGGCTTCCTTCTTCGCCGACTCCAGCTCGGCGCGCAGCCGCTCGGTCTCGGACCTGGTCTGCTCACGGGCCCGGTCGAGTTCGGCGCCCAGCCGCTCCAGCTCGGCCCGGGTCTCGGCACCGGCGCGCTCGGCGTCGGCGCGCTGGGCCTCCTCGCCCGCGGCGGTCACCAGCTTGACCCAGCCGGGCGGGCGGAGCACATAGGCCGCGGCCGCCACGTCGAGCGGGTCCGCGGCCGGGGGCGGGGCCCCGGAGTCGAGGGCGCCGGTCAGTTCCGGCTGGGCCTCTCTGAGCTTCTCCCCGATGCGCTGCCGGAACAGCGGGTCGGTCTCCAGCGCCGCGGCCATGGCGTTGCCGGCGAACTTGGCGCGGCGGTTCGGGGCGAAGCGCGCGTACTGCCGCAGCTGGGCGGGCAGCTCCGTGACCGTGAGCCCGCCGAAGCCGTCGGCGACGAGTCGGACGACCCGGCGGCGCACTCCGTCGGGCAGCGGACGATCGAGCACCTCGGCGGCGCCGTCCTGCGGCCCCCCGCCCGTGGTCTCCACCATCCGTCACACCCCATTGTCTGTGTGCGGCCCCATGCGCGGGGTCGCCGTCAGCGGGACCCTCCCCCACTCTCGACTTCGCTCGAGCGGGAGGGACCCCCTTCGCTCAGGAGCCGGCGCCCGGCCTGTCCACGAGTTCCACCTGATCCACGGCGTTGCACCAGCGGCACCGCACCGACTCGATGGTCTCACCGAGCACCTCGCGCTCCTCGACCTTGGCCTCTCCGGCCAGGTCGAGGTGGACGTACTCGACGACCTTCGACGAGCGGGTCACGTCGAAGCGTGTGAGGTTGCCGCAGAGGGTGCAGCGCCACCGCGTCGAGGCGGTCGGCAGAGGAACCGTCATCGTGGCTGTTCGCCTTCCTTCCAGTGTCCGTGACGCACCGGCTCCCCGGTGCGTGTGGCTCGTAACCCTACGGCCTGGCGGGTCCCCGCCGCCCGCCCGTCCACGGCGGCGAGGCGGTCTGTGCGGTTGCGTCCGGTTACGTCATGCTCTGTGTTCATGATCCGCAAGTGGAGCACGTCGGCCGCCGGGGCGCTCCGGGGCACCTCCGCGCCGGTGACCCACACCCTCATCGTGCTGTGCTGCCTGGTCTTCCTGATCGGGCCGGCCTCCGGCCTCCATCCGGCCCACGGCTCCGGGGAGGAGCTGCTGGATGCGCAAAGGGCCTATTTCCGGCGCTGGGGCGTCATTCCCGCAGACCTGTTCGAAGGATCCCCCGGGGCCGTCCTCACCCCCGCCACGGCGCTGTTCGTGCACGGCAGCTGGGTGCATCTGCTCGGCAACATGCTGTTCCTCCACGTCTTCGGGGCGATGACCGAGGCACGGATGGGCCGGGTGCGGTTCACCCTGTGCTACGCCGGCTGCGGCTACCTCGCGCTGCTGGGGTACGCCGCCGCCGACGCGGGCTCCGAGCGGTCCCTGGTCGGCGCCTCCGGAGCGATCTCGGCGGTGCTCGGTGCGTTCCTCTTCCTGTTCCCCCGGGCCCGGGTGACCAGTCTCCTGCCGTTCCTGTTCTTCCTGCCGGTACGCCTGCCGGCATGGGTGGTGCTGCCGTTCTGGGCGGGGCTGCAGTGGGCGGCGGCGGGGCGGGCGGGCGAGGGGCCGGGGGTGGCGTATCTGGCGCACCTGATCGGGTTCGGGCTGGGCTTCGGCTACGCGTGGGGGTGTTTCGGCAGGGCGACTACAGTGAAGGCCACCCCTGCTCCGGCCCCCGAGGGAGAGAACCAGCCGTGATCACCGCGATCGTCCTCATCAAGACCAGCGTGGACCGGATCCCCGAGATCGCGGAGCGGATCGCCGCGCTGGACAGCGTCAGCGAGGTCTTCTCCGTCACCGGCACCTACGACCTGATCGCCATGGTGCGGGTCCGCGAGCACGAGGACCTGGCGGAGGTCATCCCCGGCCGGATCAGCAAGATCCCGGGCGTGGAGGGCACCGACACGCACGTGGCGTTCCGTACGTACTCGCAGCACGACCTGGAGGCGGCGTTCGCCATCGGCCTGGACAGCTGACGCCGGGAACGGCGCGGGGCGCATGAGGAGTTCTTCATCCGGGGCTCATCCGCGCGGTCCGGTGCGGGACGCGGGATCGGGTGCATGGTCTTCACTCGCCGGACGGCGGCCCCGGCCGCCGTCGTGCTGATCCCGCCGGGCGTCGCCGCGACCGGTTTCGCGCTCGCCGACAGCCCCGGACCGCCCAGGGTGCCGCCACAGGTCGAACTGGACAGCGGCTCGCCCACTCCGACGTCCACGGCCCCGTCCGTGCGGCCCGAGCCGACGCCGAGCGACGAGGTCGCCCCGATGGCCCTGGCGGAGGCCCTGGTCCGCGGCGCGGAGCTTCCGACCGACGCCACGGAGCGCGCACTGCGGATGATCGTCCTGGGCACCCGCCTGCCCGTGCCCGCCCACAACCGGTTCTCGCCCCCGCCGCCCCTTCCCGTCCCGACCCGGGGCTCCGCCCCCGGAGGCGAGAACCGTCACGTCCGGGCGGAGGTGTCCGGGACGCAGCGGCCGTCCACCGTGCGGTAGTTCCAGCGGGCCCCGTCCCGTACGAGCTCCCGTACCGCGCGGACGAACCGCTCGACGTGCTCGTCCGGCGTGCCCGCACCGAAGCTGACGCGGATGGCGTTGAGGGACTTCTCCCCGGGCGCCGCCTCGGGGGCTCCGCACTCGCCCTGAGCCTGCGTGTCGCCGCCGAGCAGCGTGCGCACCAGCGGGTGCGCGCAGAACAGCCCGTCCCGTACGCCGATGCCGTACTCGGCGGAGAGCGCGGCGGCGAAGTGGGAGCTGTTCCAGCCCTCGACGACGAAGGAGAGCACGCCGACGCGCGGGGCGTCGTCCCCGAACAGGGACAGGAACCGCACCTCGGGCACGTCCGCGAGCCCTTCGCGCACCGCGCGGATCAGCTGCTCCTCACGCGCGGCCAGCGTCTCGAACCCGGCCTCGGTGAGCTCCTTGCAGGCGGACGCGACGGCGTGGGCGCCGATGACGTTGGGCGAGCCGGCCTCGTGACGGGCGGCGCTGTCGTGCCACTCCACGTCCACTCCCCCGTCCCCGCGCCGGGTGACCTTGCGGCTGGCGCCGCCGCCCGCGAGGTAGGGCTCGGCCACCCGGAGCCAGTCGGCGCGGCCGGCCAGCACACCGGAACCGAAGGGGGCGTACAGCTTGTGCCCGGAGAAGGCGACCCAGTCGACGTCCAGGTCGCGGAGGCTCACCGGGTGGTGCGGGGCCAACTGGGCTGCGTCCAGCACGATCCGGGCACCGTGCGCGTGCGCGGCGGCGGCCAGTTCCCGTACGGGCCACAGCTCGCCGGTGACGTTGGAGGCGCCGGTGACGCAGACCAGGGCGGGACCGTAGGGGTCGCGGTCGGCGAGGGCGCGCTCCAGGGTCTCGACGGCCTGCCGGGGGCTGCGCGGGGCGTCCAGGTAGGTGACCCGCGCACCGCGCCAGGGCAGCAGGGAGGCGTGGTGCTCGGTCTCGAAGACGAAGACCTCGCAGCCGACGGGGAGCGCGGCGGCGAGCAGGTTGAGGGAGTCGGTGGTGGACCGGGTGAACACCACCTGGTCCCCGGCACGGCAGTCGAGGAACTCCGCGACGGTCCGGCGGGCGTTCTCGAACAGGTCGGTGGAGAGCTGGGAGAGGTATCCGGCGCCCCGGTGGACGCTGCCATAGTACGGCGCGTACGCGGCCACGTCGTCCCACACCCGCTGGAGGGCGGGGGCGCTGGCGGCGTAGTCGAGGGCGGCGTAGGTGACCTCGCCACCGGTGACGAGGGGAACGGTGACGTCCCGGCCCAGAACGGGCAGCGGGGCACAGACGGACCGGTCGGCGGCAGCAGTGGGGACGGACATGGCGGAACTCCCGGTGAGACAGGCGGAATCCCCGCGCGAGCGCAGACGGCTCCAGCGCGGAGGTGAAGAGAAAGGGGTGTGCGGAGGCGGGGCTCGGCAGCCCTTGGGCCGGCTGTCCGTCTCTCGTCTGCCGTGCACCGCCTGGCACGCGCGTCTGCGGCGTTGTCGTCGGTCCCCGACGCTCCGCGTCGGCTCCCTCCTCCGCCTTGCAGCTGCACGCACCGGACACCGCGCGGCCCGCGCTTCGGGCGGACGACGGGAGACGGGCGGCCGGCCCTAGCGCATTCGCTTGCTCACGGAAGACTCCTCGACGACCAGGACCCCTGCCCTCATCAATAAATCAAAAGCGTCGAGGGGTCCGCGCTTGCCGTGAGCCTTGCTGCCCACGGCCTGGTCTTCACCCGGGGCACCCCGCCACGGACGGAGGGTTGCCGGACAGCCGGCCGGGGCCTGATGGCTGTCACTCATGACCTGGACAGGAAAATACGTGAAACGATCGACGTCCCGCAACCCGTGTCCGGATCGCGGGACGTCCCGCCGTCCGGCGGCTACGCGTTGCTGACGGCCACCCAGCGCTCCAGGACCCGCTTGGCGGCCCCCGAGTCGATCGCCTCGGCCGCCTTCGCCATCCCGGCGCGGATCTGCTCCGTCAGGGTCTCGCCGCCCGGCTCCAGGGCCACCAGCGCCGCCGCCGAGTTCAGCAGCACCGCGTCCCGTACGGGGCCCGGTTCGCCGTCGAGGAGCCGGCGGGCGACCTCGGCGTTGTAGGAGGCGTCGGCGCCGCGCAGCGCCTCCACGGGCACCAGCCCGATGCCGACGTCACGCGGATCGAAGGCCTCCTCGACGACCTTGCCGCCTCGGACCACCCACACCCGGGAGGTGGCGGTGGTCGTCAGCTCGTCGAGTCCGTCGTCGCCGCGGAACACCAGCGAGGAGTGACCGCGCCCGGCGAACACCCCGGCCATGATGGGCGCCATCCGCGGGTCGGCGACCCCGACGGCCTGCGCCTTGACCTGCGCCGGGTTGGCCAGCGGGCCGAGGAAGTTGAACACCGTGCGGATGCCCAGCTGGCCCCGCGCGGCGGCCACATGGCGCAGCGCCGGGTGGAACTTCACCGCGAAGCAGAAGGTGATCCCGGCCTCCTCGGCGACCTCGGCGACCCGTCGCGGAGTCAGCTCCAGATTGACGCCGAGCTTCTCCAGGACGTCGGAGGCGCCGGACGCGGAGGAGGCCGCCCGGTTGCCGTGCTTGACGACCTTCGCGCCGGTTCCGGCCACGACGATCGAGGACATCGTGGAGATGTTCACCGTCTTGGCGCCGTCGCCGCCGGTGCCGACGATGTCGACGGTCGCGCCCGGCACCTCGATCACATGGGCGTGGGCGTACAGCGCCCGTACGCAGCCGGCGATCTCCTCGACGGTCTCGCCCTTGGCCCGCAGGGACACCGCGAACCCGGCGATCTGCGCGTCGGTCGCCTCACCGCTCATGATCAGGTCCATCGCCCAGGCGGTGTCGTCGGCGGACAGGTCCCGGCCGTCCAGCAGTCCGTTCAGCAGGGCGGGCCAGGAGCGGCCCGCCGCGGTGTCGCCTCCAGCGGGGGTCACAGCGCTCATGGCCGCTCCTGATGGTCGTAGAAGGATCACGGGAACCAGAAGGGTCCCGGGCTCCACCCTATCCAGGTCCGGGGACGGCGAAGGGCCCCCGTCCGCAGAACGGACGGGGGCCCTTCGCCGTCGTGTGGCGACCGGGGTGAGGCGCTGAAGGTGATCAGTGGTGGCCGTGGCCGCTCGTGATCTCCTTGTACTCCTCGATGGTCGGCTTCGGAATCTGGGACTCCTCGCCGTAGTAGCCCTTGCTGAGCTTGGCGCGCAGCTTCTCGGAGCCCTTCACCTTGCGTCGGACGCCGTTCTCGTCGACCTCCGGGCCGATCTCGGCCGGCTTGTACTGCTCGTGCGCGGTGAGGGTGTACAGCTGCTCCTGGCTGAGCGGCTCGTGCACCTCGATGAACTCACCGTGCGGCAGGCGCTTGATGATGCCCGACTCGCGGCCGTGCAGCACCTTGTCCTTGTCCCGGCGCTGCAGGCCGAGGCAGATCCGCTTGGTGACGACGAACGCGATGACCGGTCCCACGAAGAAGCCGATGCGGACGAACCAGGTGACCGCGTTGATCGAGAGGTGGAAGTGGGTGGCGAAGATGTCGTTGCCACCACCGATCAGCATGATCATGTACGCCGTGACCCAGGCGACACCGAAGGCCGTACGGGTCGGGGCGTTGCGCGGCCGGTCCAGGATGTGGTGCTCGCGCTTGTCCCCGGTGATCCAGGACTCGATGAACGGGTAGAGCGCGAAGACCGCGAGGAAGATGCCGAACAGCGTCAGCGGGACGAAGACGCCCAGGACCAGGGTGTGGCCCCAGAAGTTGATCTCCCAGCCGGGCATTGCGCGGACCAGGCCCTCGGCGAAGCCCATGTACCAGTCGGGCTGGGCGCCCGTGGAGACCATGTCCGGCCGGTAGGGGCCGATGCTCCAGATCGGGTTGATGGACGCGATGCCGGCGATCAGGGCGGTGAAGCCGAAGACCAGGAAGAAGAAGCCTCCGGCCTTGGCCATGTAGACCGGCAGCAGCGGCATGCCCACGACGTTCTTGTTGGTCCGTCCGGCACCCGCGAACTGAGTGTGCTTGTGGTAGAAGACCAGGATCAGGTGGGCGACCACCAGGCCGAGCATGATGCCCGGCAGCAGCAGGATGTGGATCGAGTAGAACCGCGCGACGAAGTCGGTGCCCGGGAACTCTCCGCCGAACAGGAACATCGAGATGTACGTGCCGACGATCGGCACGGACAGGATCGCGCCCTGGGTGAAGCGGACACCGGTTCCGGAGAGCAGGTCGTCCGGCAGCGAGTAACCGGTGAAACCGGTGAACATGCCGAGGACGAACAGCAGGAAGCCGAACAGCCAGTTGATCTCACGCGGCTTGCGGAACGCACCGGTGAAGAAGACGCGCATCATGTGCACGAACATGCCGGCCAGGAAGATGACCGCGGCCCAGTGGTGGATCTGCCGGATCAGCAGGCCGCCACGGACGTCGAAGCTGATGTCCAGCGTCGACTTGTAGGCCTCGCTCATCAGCTGGCCCTGCAGCGGGACGTAGGAGCCGTGGTACTCCACCTCGTTCATCGACGGGTGGAAGAACAGCGTCAGGTACACGCCCGTGAGGATGATGATGAGGAAGCTGTAGAGGCAGATCTCGCCCAGCATGAAGGACCAGTGGTCCGGGAAGATCTTCCGCATGTTGGCCTTGGCCAGGGAGTAGATCCCCAGTCGGCCGTCGGCCCAGTCGGCGACACGTTCGCCGGCCGGTGCCTTCCCGCGCGAGCGGGACTCGGGGGTCGTCGTAGTACTCATCCGCGCTCCCAGAAGGCAGGACCGACGGGCTCTTCGAAGTCGCCGAGCGCTTCGAGGTAGCCCTCGTCGTTCACGCCGATACGCAGCTGCGGCAGCGGGTGACCGGCGGGACCGAAGATGACCTTGGCACCGTCGGAAAGGTCGAAGGTGGACTGGTGACAGGGGCACAGCGCGTGGTGCGTCTGCTGCTCGTACAGGGAGATCGGGCAACCGACGTGGGTGCAGATCTTCGAGTACGCGAGGATGCCCTCGTGCGACCACTCGAGCGACTGCTTGTCCTTGATGTCGTCCGGCTGGATGCGGACCAGCATCAGGGCGGCCTTGGCGATCTCGTTCTGGAAGCCGTGGTCGTGCTCCTCCAGGCCCTCGGGCTTGGCGAAGGTCAGCGAGCCCACGATGAGGTCGGACGGCCGCAGCGGCTCGTTCGTGTTCATGTTGACGAGCAGCTTGCCCTTGCCCCACAGGGTGTGGCGCAGCTTGGTCCCGGGCAGCGGCCCGAGGTCGCGCAGCAGCACCACGCCGGAGAGCGGGAACAGGGCGAGGGCACCGAACATCGTGTTGCGGATCAGCTTGCGCCGGCCGAGCGCCGACTCCTTGGCGCCCTGGCGGAAGTCGTCCATGACCTTCGCCTTGACCTCCGGCGAGGCCTCGATCGGGTGCCGCTCGTCGGTCATCTCCTCATCGGACATCAGGGTGCGGGCCCAGTGGACCGCGCCCGCGCCGATGGCGAACAGCGCGATGCCGAGCGTCGCGCCGAGCGCGAAGTTCAGAGCGCTGATGTGACCCAGCGGGAAGATGTAGACGATCTTCTCGACCGGAATCGCCACGAACGAGGCGATGAAGCCGACGGTGGCCAGCATCGACAGCGTGAACAGCAGGGCGACCGTGCGCTCGGACCGCTTGGCGGCCCGCTCGTCGACGTCCTGGATCCGGTGCTCGTGGGGCGGCAGGCCCGGGTCGGCGAACGGGTTCTTCTCGTCCGCGAGCCTCACCGCGCCGTGGGTGGTGTCCTGCGCTGCGGGCAGGTTCTCTTCGGGAATGTCTTGGCTACTCATGACTTCTTGGCCTTTGCGGTCCGAGCGGCGACCCACACAGCGACGGCGATGAGTCCGCCGAGACCGAAGATCCAGCCGAACAGGCCCTCGCTGACCGGGCCCAGCCCGCCCAGCTGCATGCCGCCCGGGCTCTCGGTCTTGTCGGTGTTGACCTCGCCCAGGTACGCGATGACGTCCTTCTTGTTCTGCTCCGTCAGCGTGCTGTCGGGGAAGGAGGGCATGTTCTGCGGGCCGGTGAGCATGGCCTCGTAGATGTGCTTGGGGGAGACGTCCTCCAGGCTCGGGGCGTACTTGCCGTGCGTGAGCGCACCGCCCTTGCCGGTGAAGTTGTGGCACTGCGCGCAGTTGTTGCGGAACAGTTCGCCACCCTTGGCGATGTCGGCGCCCTCGGGGCCGTACTGCGCCTCCGTGGGGACGGCCGGGCCGGCGCCCAGGGAGGCGACGTACGCCGCCAGCTGGTCGATCTCGGCCTGCGTGTAGACGGCAGGCTTGTCCGGGATCTGTGCGGCCTGCGAGGTGGCGGCCGGCATACGGCCGGTGCTCACCTGGAAGTCGACGGCCGCGGCGCCCACGCCCACCAGGCTCGGGCCGTCGGAGGTGCCCTGACCGCCGGTGCCGTGGCAGCTGGCGCAGCCGACCGAGTAGAGCTTCTTGCCCTCCTCGATGGTGAGGGACTGGGCGGTTTCGTCTGCCTGCGCCTTGTCCGCGGGTGCGAACACGGCGTACAGCCCCCCGGTGCATGCCAGCGCGAGGAGTAGGACGACGAGCGCCGCCAGCGGATGGCGTCGTCGTGCGGAGAGCTTTTTCACGGATTACCCCGGTGTCAGGATCTTCTGCGTCGATGCTTCTGGTTGGTGCGCTCTCGAGGAGCGCGCGCGGATGCGGGCCCGGCTACTTGATCATGTAGATCGTGGCGAAGAGGCCGATCCAGACGACATCGACGAAGTGCCAGTAGTAGGACACGACGATGGCCGCGGTCGCCTGTTCGTGAGTGAACCTCCGGGCCGCGTAGGTCCGGCCCAGGACCAGCAGGAAGGCGATCAGACCGCCCGTCACGTGCAGGCCGTGGAAGCCGGTGGTCAGGTAGAACACCGAACCGTACGGGTCGGAGGAGAGGGACAGGCCCTCGTGCTTGACCAGCTCGGTGTACTCGAGGACCTGACCGCCGATGAAGACCGAGCCCATGACGAAGGTGACGATGAACCACATCCGGAGCTTCTTCACGTCACCGCGCTCGGCGGCGAACACGCCGAGCTGGCAGGTGAGGGAGGAGAGCACCAGGATCGTGGTGTTCGCCGCCGAGAACGGGAAGTTCAGGGCGTCGGCCTTCTCCGACCAGAAGTCGGGTCCGGTCACCGATCGCAGGGTGAAGTACATCGCGAAGAGGGCCGCGAAGAACATCAGCTCGGAACTCAGCCAGATGATGGTTCCGACGCTGGTGAGGTTCGGTCGGTTGACCGACGGGTGCGCGTGCCCGGTATCTACTGTCGTTGCTGTCGCCACGCCGACATTATGTCGGTCGCTTATCCCGCCCTCACTCCCGGGGGTGCCGTTCGGTGTGTTCGGCCCTCCTGGACTGCCCGGATGGCCCACCCGGAGCCCGTGGCGGAGCCGTCTCGAAGGTGTGTCCGAAGCAGTGTTGACAAGCGGTCGGAGGGGGTAGCATCCGCGCCATCGGTACCCGAAGTTCCCGACAGAGCCGTGCCCTCTCTCTTACGCGTGGAGGAACAATGCAGGCGACCGCCACGGTGCTGGTCTACAGCGACGACGCCAACACCCGGGAGCAGGTGCGGCTCGCCACCGGGCGGCGGCCGGCGCCGGACGTGCCCGTCGTGGAGTTCGTGGAGTGCGCGACCCCGGCGGCCGTGCTGGCGGAACTCGACCGCGGCGGCATCGATGTGTGCGTGCTGGACGGTGAGGCCGTGCCGATGGGGGGCATGGGGATGTGCCGGCAGATCAAGGACGAGGTGTTCGACTGTCCGCCGGTGCTGTTGCTGATCGGGCGGCCGCAGGACGCGTGGCTGGCGACGTGGAGTCGCGCCGAGTCTGCGGTGACCTTGCCGGTGGAGCCGGTCGAGTTCGCCTCGGCGCTGGCGTCGCTGCTGCGGCAGAAGTCCTTGCAGGGCGCGTAGGGGCCGGACCTGTCCGTGGTCCGGCGGCCGCGGGCCGGCGGAGGTTGTCCGCGCCCACGCGGCAGAGCCGCATACCGGCACAGCCCCGCGCCCCCCGGGGGAGCTGCTCCCGGGGGCGTTCATGCGCTCTGTGGTCTCAGGCGGGCCTGCTCGGCCGGGTCCTGGGTGGTGCCGGGGGTCAGGGCGCTGCCCGCTCGCCATTTCCGCCAGTCGAGGTTCCAGTCGCCGTAGCCGTTGCCGAAGGGCTCCATGGTGTCGCCGGTCGAGTTCTCGACCTTGACGATGTCGCCCTCGCGGACGGTGTCGAAGAACCACTCCGCGTCGTCGGTGCTCATGCCGACGCAGCCGTGGCTGACGTTGTCGTAGCCCTGGGAGCCGACGGACCAGGGGGCGGCGTGCACGTACTCGCCGCTCCAGGTCACCCGGGTGGCGAAGTGGACGTCCAGGTCGTACGACTCCGTCGAACCCTCGGCGATGCCGACGGTGGTACTGCGCATACGTACGAGGCGTTCCTTGGCGAGCACGACCTTGACGCCGTTGCGGGTCTCGAAGCCGGGCTTGCCGGTGGTGACGGGGATCTGCTTGATCTCCTCGTCGTTCCTGTGGACCGTCAGTCGGTGCGTGGCGGCGTCGGTGACGGCTATCACCCGGTCGCCGGTGCGGATCGTCAGGGGCTTGGCCCTGCCGCCCCGCAGCCGGTCGTTGACCTTGATGCCGTCCAGGGTGCTGCGCACGCTGACGGTGGCGTGGGCGGGCCAGTAGTCCTGGGGGCGGTAGTGCAGCTCCTTGTCGTCCACCCAGTGCCAGGCGCCGGACACGGCGGGGGTGGACTCGACCTTCAGGGCGCGCTCCACGACGGCTCGCTGGGCCCGGTCCTCGACGGGTGCGCTCAGCTCGGCGGTGAGGGGCTGGCCGACGCCGTACGTGCCCGCCTCGGGGCCGAAGGTGACGGCCAGGCGCTTGGTGGTGGTGGGCTTGCCGGTGGTGAAGGTGAGGACCTTGCGGCCGGGCGCCCCGTCCTCGTCCTCGGTGCTCACCCGGACCGTGTACCGGGCATGGGCGGCCAGCGGGGAGGTGCTGTGCCAGCGGCTGCCGTCGGCGGCCAGTTCGCCCGCCACGTGGCGCCCCGAGGCGTCCACGGCGGTGACGTCCGTGATGCGCCCGTCGGAGTCCTCGGCGACGACCTCCAGGGGCTTGTCGGGGTCGGCCTTCCTGCCCGCCTCGACGGATCCGCCGAAGGAGATCTGGTCCGCCGCGTCGTAGGGCTCGGCGGACAGCGGATCACCGCCGGAGGAACAGCCCGTGACGCCCGCGCCGAGGGCGATCACCAGCAGCGTGCAGCCTGCGACGCGGCTCCGCCCGGCGCCCGCGCCACGAGGGGATTCTGTGCGTCTCATGGCCTCACGCTAGGAACCCGCACCGCCCTCGGCTCACTGGACGGCCCGAACGGGTGAGGCAAAGGCGAGGGGCCCGGACGCTCCTGGTGGAGTGTCCGGGCCCCGAAGAGCCGACGCGTTCGATTACTGGGTGCGGTTCTCACCGCGGTAGTACTCGAAGACCCAGCCCCAGAGGCCGATCAGGAGCAGCGGCGCCGAGAAGTACATCAGCCACCAGCCGATCGCGACGCCCATGAAGGCCAGGGCACCGCCCACGGCCAGGGCGAGCGGCTGCCAGCTGTGCGGGCTGAAGAACCCGACCTCGCCGGCGTCGTCGGCGACGTCCGCCTCCTTGTTGTCCTGCGCGCCCACGTCGACCCGCCGGGCCGTGAAGCCCAGGTAGAAGCCGATCATGATGCTCAGGCCGAAGGCCAGGAAGAGGGCCGTGGTACCGACCGGCTCCTCCGCCCACACGCCGTAGACGGCCGCGATGGCGAGGAAGAAGATGCCCAGCCACATGAACATCTTGCCCTGGATCTTCACTTGCCGGCCTCCTTGCCGCCGGAGAGGGCCTTCTCACCGTGACCGGCGTTCTCGAGCTCGTCGAGCGCGGCGATCTCCGGGTGGTGCAGGTCGAACGCCGGGGATTCACTGCGGATCTTGGGCAGGGTGAGGAAGTTGTGCCGCGGGGGCGGGCAGGAGGTCGCCCACTCCAGCGAGCGGCCGTAGCCCCACGGGTCGTCGACGCCGACCGGCTTGCCGTACCTGGCCGTCTTCCAGATGTTGTAGAAGAACGGCAGGACCGACAGGCCCAGCAGGAACGAGGCGATCGTCGAGACCGTGTTCAGCGCGGTGAAGCCGTCGGCCGCGAGGTAGTCCGCGTACCGGCGCGGCATGCCCTCGACACCCAGCCAGTGCTGGACGAGGAAGGTGCCGTGGAAGCCGAGGAACAGCGTCCAGAAGGTGATCTTGCCGAGGCGCTCGTCGAGCATCTTGCCGGTGAACTTCGGCCACCAGAAGTGGAAGCCGGCGAACATCGCGAACACCACGGTGCCGAACACCACGTAGTGGAAGTGCGCCACCACGAAGTAGCTGTCCGAGACGTGGAAGTCCAGCGGCGGCGAGGCCAGGATGACACCGGTCAGACCACCGAAGGTGAAGGTGATCAGGAAGCCCAGCGTCCACAGCATCGGCGTCTCGAAGGACAGACTGCCCTTCCACATGGTGCCCAGCCAGTTGAAGAACTTCACCCCGGTCGGCACCGCGATCAGGAACGTCATGAACGAGAAGAACGGCAGCAGCACCCCGCCGGTCACGTACATGTGGTGGGCCCACACCGTCACCGACAGACCCGCGATGGCGATCGTCGCGCCGATCAGGCCCATGTAGCCGAACATCGGCTTGCGGGAGAAGACCGGGATGATCTCACTGACGATGCCGAAGAACGGCAGCGCGATGATGTACACCTCGGGATGGCCGAAGAACCAGAACAGGTGCTGCCACAGCAGCGCCCCGCCGTTGGCCGAGTCGAACACGTGCGCACCGAACTTGCGGTCCGCCTCCAGCGCGAACAGCGCCGCCGCCAGCACGGGGAAGGCGAGCAGGACCAGCACACCGGTCAGCAGCACGTTCCAGGTGAAGATCGGCATGCGGAACATCGTCATGCCGGGCGCGCGCATGCAGATGATCGTGGTGATGAAGTTGACCGAGCCCAGGATGGTGCCGAAGCCGGAGAACGCCAGACCCATGATCCACATGTCGGCGCCGATGCCCGGCGAGCGGACCGCGTCCGAGAGCGGGGAGTAGGCGAACCAGCCGAAGTCGGCCGCCCCGTCCGGGGTGAGGAAACCGGCGACCGCGATCAGCGAGCCGAACAGGTACAGCCAGTAGGCGAACATGTTCAGCCGCGGGAACGCCACGTCCGGCGCGCCGATCTGCAGCGGCATGATCCAGTTCGCGAAACCGGCGAACAGCGGCGTCGCGAACATCAGCAGCATGATCGTGCCGTGCATCGTGAACGCCTGGTTGAACTGCTCGTTCGAGACGATCTGCAGGCCCGGCCGTGCCAGCTCGGCACGCATCACCAGCGCCATCACGCCACCGATGCAGAAGAACACGAACGACGTCACCAGATACAGCGTGCCGATCGTCTTGTGGTCCGTGGTCGTCAGCCACTTCACCACGACATTGCCGGGACTCTTGCGCCGTACCGGCAGCTCGTTCTCGTACGAGTCCTCAGCTGTCGCGGCACCCTGGGGTTCGTTGAGGATGCTCACAGGATGTTCGCCTCCCGGTTCTTCTCGTGCTCCGTCTGGGAGATGCCAGCGGGCACGTAACCGGTCTGCCCCTTCTTCACAAGGTCCTTCAGGTGCTGCTCGTAACGCTCGGGGGAGACGACCTTCACGTTGAACAGCATCCGGGAGTGGTCGACGCCGCACAGCTCGGCGCACTTGCCCAGGAAGGTGCCCTCGCGGTTGGGGGTCACCTCGAAGGCGTTGGGATGGCCCGGGATGACGTCCTGCTTCATCAGGAACGGCACCACCCAGAAGGAGTGGATGACATCACGCGAGGTCAGCACGAAGCGGACCCGCTTGCCCTCGGGCAGCCACAGGGTGGGGCCCGGGTTGTTGGTCTGCGGGTTCCGCGTACCGGGGACACCGCAGTCGTAGACACCGCCGGCATCGGCCGGGAAGGCGCTCTTGTAGCGTTCCGGAACCGACTCGAGTTCCTTGGACGTCTTGGCGTCGCCCGTGGAACCGTCGACGTTCTCGACGTAGTTGAAGCACCAGCTCCACTGGAAACCGACTACGTTGACCGTGACGTCGGGGTTCTTCTCGAGCTTCATCAGCTCGGACTCGTCACGGGCGGTGAAGTAGAAGAACACCGAGACGATGATGAGGGGGACCACGGTGTACAGCGCCTCGATGGGCATGTTGTACCGGGTCTGCGGAGGTACTTCGACCTTGGTGCGGCTGCGCCGGTGGAAGAAAGCACTCCACAGGATCAGGCCCCACACCAGCACGCCGACGGCGAGCGCGGCAGCCCAGGACCCCTGCCACAGGGAGAGGATCCGCGGAGCCTCTTCCGTGGTGGGGGTGGGCATACCGAGGCGGGGGAAGTCCTCCCATGTGCAACCGGTGGCGGTCGCCAGGACCAGGCCCGCGGTCAGTGCCTGCAGCAGCTTCCGCCGCTTGGGGCGCCGCGGCTTGGGGGTACCGCCCACGCCCTTCAGGCAGTGGGGGAGGTCGGAGCCGTTGGGACTCACGTAGCGCCTTCCCGAGAGTCTCGCCCGCGCGGATTGGCTGCGGCCTGCCTTCTCGCTGGTCGGTCGCCGCCCTGCGTCGGGCAGGGGTTTGGATGTTTATGCGGACCAAACCCTAGCCGACGCGTTTCGGGGCTTCGCGAGGAGGGGTGCCATACGCGCCGCGGGTTACACCAGGCGCCTCATCGACCGGGGACGCGGGTCGTTTCGCGGCTGCCGCTCCGTCGTGGCCGGTCGCGCAGTTCCCCGCGCCCCTTCAGGGCGCTTAGCGTGGGGGCGTGTCCTACTTTGATGCCGCTTCTGGTGCTCCTCTTCATCCCGTTGCCCGGCAGGCCCTGATGGCCTCCCTCGATGAGGGGTGGGCGGATCCCGCGCGGTTGTACCGGGAGGGAAGGCGGGCACGTCTGTTGCTGGACGCGGCCCGGGAGGCGGCCGCGGAGGCGGTGGGGTGCAGGGCGGACGAGTTGGTGTTCACCTCGTCGGGTACCCGGGCGGTGCACTCGGGGATCGCGGGGGCGCTGGCCGGGCGGCGGCGCGCCGGGCGTCACCTGATCGCGTCAGCGGTCGAACACTCTTCTGTACTCCATGCGGCGGAAGTTCACCAGGCCGGCGGAGGGTCGGTCACCGAGGTCGCGGTGGACCGTGCGGGTGCGGTGAGCGTGCGGGCGTACGCGGACGCGCTGCGGCCGGACACCGCGCTGGCCTGTCTGCAGTCGGCCAACCACGAGGTGGGAACCGTGCAGCCGGTGGCCGAGGTCGCCGAGGTGTGCCGGGCGGCGGGGGTGCCGCTGCTGGTGGACGCGGCCCAGTCGCTGGGGTGGGGGCCGGTGGAGGGCGACTGGTCGCTGCTCTCGGCGAGCGCCCACAAGTGGGGCGGCCCGTCGGGGGCCGGGCTGCTCGTCGTACGGAAAGGGGTGCGGTTCGCGCCCCAGGAGCCGCGGGACGAACGGGAGTCGGGGCGGGCTGCCGGGTTCGAGAACCTGCCGGCGATCGTGGCGGCGGCGGCTTCGCTGCGGGCGGTGCGGGCGGAGGCCGCCGAGGAGGCGGTACGGCTGCGGGAACTGACGGAGCGGATCCGGGCGCGGGTGCCGCGGCTGGTGCCCGACGTGGAGGTGGTCGGGGACCCGGAGCGGCGGCTGCCCGGGATCGTCACCTTCTCCTGTCTCTATGTCGACGGGGAGACCCTGCTGCACGAGCTGGACCGGGCCGGCTTCTCCGTGTCGTCCGGGTCGTCCTGCACGAGCAGCACGCTGACGCCGAGCCATGTACTGAAAGCGATGGGTGTGCTCAGCGGGGGCAACATCCGCCTCTCGCTGCCGTCGGGGACACGGGAGGAGGACGTCGAGCGCTTCCTGTCCGTCCTGCCGGAGGTGGTGTCGGGGGTGCGGGAGAAGCTCGGCGCGCCGGTGTCCGCCGGCCCCGTCCCGACGGAGGAGAAGGACGAGGCCCTGGTGGTGGACGCCCTGGGCCGACGGTGCCCGATCCCGGTCATCGAACTGGCCAAGGTGATCGGGGACGTCCCGGTGGGCGGCACGGTCCGCGTCCTCGCCGACGACGAGGCGGCCCGCCTGGACATCCCGGCGTGGTGCGAGATGCGCGGCCAGGAGTACGTGGGCGAGGAACCGGCGGACCGAGGAACGGCTTACGTGGTCCGCCGGGTCGGCTGAATGCCCTCTTCAGGTGCGTGGGGCTGGTCGCGCGTACGCGCGACCAGCCCCACGGGGGCCTCAGCTCAGATGCCCCCGGACCTCCTCCGCGGCCTCGTCCCCGTACGCCTTGGTGAAGCGCTCCATGAAGTGCCCCCGCCGCAACTGGTACTCCTGCGTGCCGACCGTCTCGATGACCAGGGTCGCCAGCATGCAGCCGACCTGCGCCGCCCGCTCCAGCGGAACCCCCCACGCCAGCCCCGACAGGAACCCCGCGCGGAAGGCATCGCCGACGCCCGTCGGATCGGCCTTGCGCTCCTCGTCCGCGCACCCGACCTCGATCGTCTCCCCGCCGGCCCGCTCGATGCGGACACCTCGCGCACCGAGGGTGGTGACACGGTGACCGACCCGGCCGAGGATTTCCGCGTCGCTCCAGCCGGTCTTCGTCTCGATGAGCCCCTTCTCGTACTCGTTGGAGAAGAGGTAGGTCGCCCCGTCCAGCAGTATCCGGATCTCCTCGCCGTTCATCCGGGCGATCTGCTGGGAGAAGTCGGCGGCGAACGGGATGCCCCGGGAGCGGCACTCCTCGGTGTGCCGGAGCATGCCCTCCGGGTCGTCGGCGCCGATGAGCACCAGGTCGAGGCCGCCCACGCGGTCGGCGACGGTCTTCAGCTCGATCAGCCGGGCCTCGCTCATCGCGCCCGTGTAGAAGGAGCCGATCTGGTTGTGGTCGGCGTCCGTGGTGCACACGAAGCGGGCGGTGTGCAGGGTGTCGGAGATACGGACGGACTCGGTGTCGACGCCGTGCCGGTCCAGCCAGGCCCGGTACTCGTCGAAGTCGAAGCCGGCGGCTCCGACGAGGATCGGGCGGGTGCCGAGCTGGCCCATCCCGAAGGCGATGTTCGCGCCCACGCCGCCCCTGCGCACGTCGAGGTTGTCGACCAGGAAGGACAGCGAGACCGTGTGCAGCTGGTCCGCGACGAACTGGTCGGCGAAGCGCCCGGGGAAGGTCATGAGGTGGTCGGTGGCGATGGAGCCGGTGACTGCGATGCGCACGGCGTGGACTCTCCTGAGGGAGGCGGGTTGACACTTCACGCTACCGGTTGGGAAGAGTCCGCAGAAGCAGCCAAAACTACCCGATAGTAGATCTTTCTTCGTGAGCTTCGACGTGCATACGGTGCCGACATGACGAACCTCAGGGTCCACGCCCCCGCCCCGGCAGACCTCGAAGGCGGCCTGGCGTCGCTGCGCGGCGACTGCGCCCGGATGGTCCCCCACTGGACGGTCCCCGACCGGGTGGCCGCCCGGCCGGTCTCCCCGTCCTCGATCCACGGCGTGACCGTGCCGCCCGGGTCGGCGCGGCTGCTGGACGCGATGTCGGAGTACGGCGACTGAGCCGGCGCCGGCCGGTCCGGCGCTCCAGGGGAACCGCGCGCTCCCCCGCTGCGTCCCATCGCTGTCCCCCGTAAAGGGGATGCGGGATACGACCCACGAGCAGTCCCGGTGCGACCGGGAAGGGTCCTTCCGGGACAGCTGCGCAGCCGAAGGAGCGATGCGGTGAACACCGAGCGACCCGACAACGACGACGAGGCGCGCCCCGATGCCGGCGGCACGCGCGGCACCGGGGGCGCTTCGGGCCACGACGGGGAGACGGGTGCCCCGGAGCAGCAGGAACGGGAGCCCGCCGCCCCCGAGCCGGGTACGGCACGGCCGGCCGCCGGTGCACCCGGTGCCGGTCCCGGGAAGACCACCACCGGAACCGGGGCCTCGAAGCCCGGGGCGGACGCCGGGAAGGCGGACGCCGCTCCCGCCGGTGCCCGCGCCGGGGGGAGCGGGACCGGCCACGAGGCCGGGGAGGCGCCGGGCGGGGCCCCGGAGGACGAACCGGGGTCCGGCGCGGGCGGGACCGTCGTCGGGGAGCACCGTGTCGGCGGCCCGCCCTCCCGGGAGGGACACGCCGACGAGTCGGCGGGGCGGCGGCGTTCGCCCGTGCTGATCGCCTCCGTCGCCGCCGCCGTGCTGCTGGTCGGGGGCGGCGGGGCCTGGCTCGCCGCCGGCGCCTTCGGTGGTTCCGGTGGCGGTACGACGCCGGGGGCGAACGGTGACGCCTCTCCCCCGCCGCTCGCCCTGGACGGTCACTCCGAGGACACCACGAACGGGATCGCCCCCGGCGAGCCCAACCCCTACGGCGCCGTCTACCGCGCCGACGGCTCGCTCCCGGACGGTCCCGGCTCGGCGCCGGTGTACCGCGTCCGGGGGCAGGTCACCGAGGACCGGGTGGTCACGCTGGCGAAGGCGCTGGGGCTGGAGGGCGAGCCGGTCGCGGAGGGCGGGTCCTGGCGGATCGGCGGCAAGGACGGTTCCGGGCCCACGCTGCGGGTGGACCGGGAGGCCCCCGGCACCTGGACGTTCAGCCGGAACAACCCGGGCACCGACAACTGCAAGGGCGCGACGTGCTCGGCTCCGTCCACGGGTCCGTCCACGGGCGGTCCGCTCGTGAGCGAGTCCGTCGCGAGGAAGGCCGCCGCGCCCGTGCTGAAGGCGGTGGGTCAGGACGACGCGAAGCTCGACGCGGGCCAGGTCATGGGCGGCAGGCGCGTGGTGAACGCCGACCCCGAGGTCGGTGGGCTGCCGACATACGGCTGGACGACCGGTGTGGTCGTCGGCGCCAAGGGCGAGGTGGTCGGCGGCAACGGCCGGCTCGCGGAGCCCGTGAAGGGGGACACCTATCCCGTGGTGAGCGCCGGTGACGCGCTGAAGCTGATGAACGCGGCGCCGGGGTCCGGGCAGCGCGCGGAGATCGGCGGCTGCGCCGGTCCCGTACCGCTGGAGGACGGGCAGCGGGAGTCGTGCGCTCCGGCGACGAAGCCGGCCGGCGAGACCGTCATGGTCGGCGACGCGGTGTTCGGGCTGGCCTCGCACTCCGTGGACGGGCGGCCGGCCCTCGTGCCGTCCTGGCTGTTCGAGGTACGGCCCCAGGGCGCGAAGGACACCTTCACGGTGACGTATCCGGCGGTCGACCCGGAGTTCCTCGCTCCGCGGACGGGGTCGGGGGAGGCGAGCCCGCGGCCCACGAAGCCCGGTGACGAGCCGACCGCGGCACCGTCCCCCCGCGATGTCGAGGTCGCGGGCTACACCGCCGAGGGCGACGAGCTGACCGTGACCTTCACGGGCGGCGTGTGCGCCGACTACCGGGCGGCGGCGAGCGAGAACGGCGACCGGGTGACGGTGCGGGTGACCGAGACGCCCTGGCCGGACAAGGTGTGCATCCTGATCGCCAAGCAGTACCAGCAGACGGTGCGGCTGGACGCGCCGCTCGGTGACCGCGAGGTGGTGGGCACGGACGGCGAGCCGGTTCCGCTGCAGAAGGACGGTGCCCGGCTGCCGGCCCCGCCCACCCGGTAGTCCGGGGGAGAAGCCCGAAGGCGGCGGCCCCTTCCGAGGGGGCCGCCGCCTTCGTCATGTGCCGCCCGGGGCGGAACCCGGCTCAGCTGAAGGAGTCGCCGCAGGCGCAGGAGCCGGTGGCGTTGGGGTTGTCGATCGTGAAGCCCTGCTTCTCGATGGTGTCGACGAAGTCGATGGTGGCGCCGCCCAGGTACGGGGCGCTCATGCGGTCGGTGACGACCTTCACACCGTCGAAGTCCTTCTCCACGTCACCGTCGAGGGAACGCTCGTCGAAGAAGAGCTGATAGCGCAGACCGGAGCAGCCGCCGGGCTGGACGGCGACGCGCAGCGCGAGGTCGTCACGGCCTTCCTGGTCGAGCAGGGCCCTGACCTTGGCCGCGGCGGCGTCGGTCACGAGGATGCCGTCGGTGACGGTGCTGGTCTCGTCCGATACGGACATCTACATCTCTCCCGGGTTGTACGGAGACTGCTTGCCGACCGTTACAACCGGCAAGACCGCGGATTCATTCCGGGCCGGGCGCTTGTTCCCTCGGCTCCCTCCTCATGCTCGCACACGCCGTGCGGAGCGGAAACCGGCTCTTGTGGGACCTTCCGGGAACGGACCGGCGCCCGCCGGGATTCACGTCACATGGACGCTATGGCCGTCGTCAAAGTGACGTGAACCGGTTATGATAGATAGCGTCATTTCGACGAGAAGTCGCCAGAACAGAAAGGGTGCGTGTCGTGACCACCGCCCAGACCCAGGAACTCGACGTACAGCCGTCGCCCCTCGCCCTGCTGTTGCTCGGCCGTGAGGCCGACCCGAGGAGCGAGCGCGGTGTGGAGTGTCCCGGTGACCTCCCCTCGCCGTCCGACCCGGACCTGGTGGAGCGCGCCCGCGCCGCCAAGGAGAAGCTCGGGGACAAGGTCTTCGTGCTCGGCCACCACTACCAGCGCGACGAGGTCATCCAGTTCGCCGACGTCACGGGCGACTCCTTCAAGCTGGCCCGCGACGCCGCCGCGCGCCCGCAGGCCGAGTACATCGTCTTCTGCGGTGTGCACTTCATGGCCGAGTCCGCGGACATCCTCACCGGCGACGACCAGAAGGTGGTCCTGCCCGACCTCGCGGCCGGCTGCTCCATGGCCGACATGGCCACCGCCGAGCAGGTCGCCGAGTGCTGGGACGTGCTGACCGAGGCCGGAATAGCCGAGCAGGTCGTCCCCGTCTCGTACATGAACTCCTCCGCCGACATCAAGGCCTTCACGGGCAAGCACGGCGGCACGATCTGCACGTCCTCCAACGCCGAGCGGGCCCTGGACTGGGCCTTCGAGCAGGGCGAGAAGGTCCTCTTCCTCCCCGACCAGCACCTGGGCCGCAACACGGCGGTGCGGGACATGGGGATGTCCCTGGAGGACTGCGTCCTCTACAACCCGCACAAGCCGAACGGCGGGCTGACGGCGGACGAGCTGCGCGCCGCGAAGATGATCCTGTGGCGCGGGCACTGCTCGGTGCACGGCCGGTTCAGCCTGGACTCGGTCGACGACGTGCGTGAGCGCATCCCCGGTGTGAACGTCCTGGTCCACCCCGAGTGCAGGCACGAGGTCGTGGCCGCCGCGGACTACGTCGGCTCGACCGAGTACATCATCAAGACGCTGGAGGCGGCCCCGGCCGGCTCCAAGTGGGCCATCGGCACGGAGCTGAACCTGGTGCGCCGGCTGGCGAACCGTTTCGCGTCCGAGGGCAAGGAGATCGTCTTCCTCGACAAGACGGTCTGCTTCTGCTCCACCATGAACCGCATCGACCTCCCCCACCTGGTGTGGGCGCTCGAATCCCTCGCCGAGGGCAACCTGGTCAACCGCATCGAGGTGGACAAGGAGACGGAGGCGTTCGCGAAGCTGGCGCTGGAGCGGATGCTCGCGCTTCCGTAAACGGGCCCCCTGTGCGGGACGTGGCACGACGGAGGCCCCCGCCCGATCACCTTCGCGGTGCCGGGCGGGGGCCTTTGTCGTCCCCGTGCGTCAGACCTGCGCCGGAGCCGCCTCCTTCGAGGCGTCCGCCTGCGCCGCCGCTTCCTTCTTCGCCGCCCGCTTCTTCGCGCGCCGCTCCTTGCGGAGCTCCAGCATCGCGTAGAGCGTCGGGACCAGGAGGAGGGTGAGCAGGGTCGACGTGATCAGACCGCCGATCACCACCACGGCCAGCGGCTGGGCGATGAAGCCGCCCTCGCCGGTGACGCCCAGCGCCATCGGGAGCAGGGCGAAGACGGTCGCCAGCGCCGTCATCAGGATCGGCCGCAGACGGTGGCGGCCGCCCTCCAGCACGGCCTCGACGACGCCGTAGCCCTGCTTGCGGTACTGGTTGATCAGGTCGATCAGCACGATGGCGTTGGTGACCACGATGCCGATCAGCATCAGCATGCCGATCATCGCCGGGACACCCATCGGGGTGCCGGTGACCAGCAGCAGTCCGATGGCGCCGGTCGCCGCGAACGGGATGGACACCAGCAGGATCAGCGGCTGGGCGAGCGACCGGAAGGTGCCGACCAGCAGCAGGAAGACGATCGCGATCGCGGCCAGCATCGCCAGGCCCAGGTTGACGAACGCGTCGTCCTGGTCCTGGGACACGCCGCCGATCTCCGCCGTCGCGCCCGCCGGGAGCGTCAGCTCGTCGATCTTCTTCTGGAGGTCCGCGCTCACCGCGCCCGTGTTGTCGCCGGTCGGCTTCGCGGTGATGGTGGCCGCGCGCTGACCGTCGATCCGGGTCATGGAGACGGGACCGTCCACCAGCTCCACCGTGGCGATGTCACTCAGCTTCACCGCGCCCAGGCGCAGGTTCTCCAGCTGGTCCACGGTGGTGGCCGGCTTCGCCGGGCGGATGACGACGTCGCGCTCGGTGTCGTCGAGGACCGCCTTGGCGGCCGGGGTGCCCTTGACCGCCTGGGCGACGGCCGCACCGAGGGTCTGCTCGTCGAAACCGGCGCCTGCGGCCTTGTCGTCGGCCTTCACCGAGATGCGTGGCACGCTCTGCGCCAGGTCGCTGGTGACGTCCGTGACGTCGTCCAGGGAGGCCACCGCGTCGCGGACCTGGTCCGCCGCCTTGCGCAGCGCCTGCGCGTCGGCCGCCTTGACGACCACGCTCAGGTCCTGGCTGCCGAAGCCGTCACCGGCCGCGATGGTGGTGGTGCCGATGCCGTCGAGCTTTCCGAGGCCCTTCTCGATGCTGTCCCGCACGTCCTCGGAGGACGCGTCGTCCTCCAGCATCACCTGGTACGTCGCCTGGTTGGTGTCCGTACCGCCGCCGAAGGCCGCCATGAAGCCGGACGAGCCGATGGTCACCTGGTGGTCCTTGACGCCCTCGGTGTCGCCGAGGAGCTTCTCGACCTTCGCCGCCTGGGCGTCGGTCGCGGCCAGGCTGGTGCCGGGCTCCAGCTCCTGCCGGACGGTGAGGACCTGCTGCTCGCCCTGGTCGAAGAAGTTGGTCTTCAGCAGCGGCGCCATGGCGAAGGTGGCGACCAGGACGACGACCGCGATGGCCACGCTGGTCAGCCGGCGCCGGGTGGCGAAGCGCAGCACGGGGACGTAGAGGCGCTGGAGGCGGCTCTTCGCCTCCTTCTCCTCGGCGATCCGGCGCGCCTCCTCGGTGTCCTCCGGGGTGCCCTTCGGGGGCCGCAGGAACCAGTACGACAGGACGGGCACGACCGTCAGCGACACCAGCAGGGACGCCAGCAGCGCCGCCGTGACGGTGAGGCTGAAGGAGCCGAACAGCTCGCCCACCATGCCGCCGACCAGACCGATCGGCAGGAACACGGCGACCGTGGTGAGCGTCGAGGACGTCACCGCGCCCGCCACCTCGCGCACCGCGTTCATGATCGCCGACTGGCGCTCCTCGCCGTAGCCGAGGTGCCGCTTGATGTTCTCCAGGACCACGATCGAGTCGTCCACGACCCGGCCGATGGCGATGGTCAGCGCGCCCAGCGTCAGCATGTTCAGCGACAGGTCGCGGGTCCACAGCACGATCAGGGCGAGGACCACCGACAGCGGGATGGAGACCGCCGTGACGAGGGTCGAGCGGACCGACGCCAGGAAGACCAGGATCACCAGGACGGCGAAGAGCAGGCCGAGCGCGCCCTCGGTGGTCAGGCCGTCGATGGCCTTGGAGACCGCCGGGCCCTGGTCGCTGACGACGGTGAGGGTGGCGCCGTCACCGAGGTCCTCGCGCAGCTCCGGGAGCTTCTCCTCGACGGCCTCCGAGATGGCGACCGCGCTGCCGTCGTGGTCCATGGTCGCCATCACGGCGAGGCTGGGCCTGCCGTTGGTGCGGGTGAGCGAGTCGGCCCTGGCCTCCTCCTCCTTCACCGTGGCGACGTCCCCGAGGCGGACCGGCTTCCCCTCGCCGGTCCCGCCGGTGACCATCAGGTCCTCGATCTGCCGCAGCGAGGTGAAACCGCTGCCGACCTGGACGGTGCGGTTGGCGCCGTCCTCGTCGAAGGAGCCGGCCGGGACGGTCGCCCCGCCGGCCTGGAGGGCCCCGGAGAGCGACTGGGCGGTGAGACCGGCCTTCGTCAGCTTCGCGGAGTCGGGGGTCACGGTGACCTGGAGGTCGCGTACGCCGTCCACGGTGACCTGGCCGACGCCGTCGATGTCCTCCAGCGCGGGCACCACGGTCCGGTCGAGCTGGTCGGCGAGCGCCTGCTGGTCCTTGCCGGAGGTGACGGCGAGCACCACGGTCGGGATGTCGTCCGTGGAACCGGCGACGACCTGCGGGTCGACGTCGTCCGGGAGGCGGGCGCCGGCCCGGTTGACGGCCTGCTGGACGTCGGCGACGAGCTGCTGGGTGTTGTTGCCGTAGTCGAAGGACGCCATGATCACGGCGTTGCCCTCGCTCGCCGTCGAGGTGACGCCGGAGATGGCGTCGACGGCCTCCAGGCTGTCCTCGATGGGTTCGACGACCTGCTTCTCCACCACGTCGGGGGACGCGCCCTGGTACGGCGCGATCACGGACACCATGGGCAGTTCGATGGTCGGCAGCAGCTGCTGCTTGAGCTGGGGTATCGCGATCGCCCCGAAGACGAGCGCGATGATCGACATCAGTCCGATCAGCGCCCGTTGCGCGAGGCTGAATCTGGACAGCCAGGACATGGTCAGGGTCTCTTTTCCGTGGAGCGGCAGAAGTCCGGCAAGCGGGCGCGCACGTGAGCGCCCGCTCTACACCCTGAGCCATCGGCGGGGGCCGATCCGTAGGCCCGAGGTCCCATCCCTCGTACGGCGCGTACTCCCGTCGCAGTACGCCCCGCGGAGCTCACTCCACCCTCGGACGGACCAGCCCCGACTCGTAGGCGGTGACCACCAGCTGGGCCCGGTCGCGGGCGCCCAGCTTGGCCATGGCCCGGTTGACATGGGTCTTCACCGTGAGAGGGCTGACCTCCAGGCGTTCGGCGATCTCGTCGTTGGAGTGGCCGCCGGCCACCTGGACCAGCACCTCGCGCTCGCGCACGGTGAGCGAGTCCAGCCGCTCGGCGCGGGACGGGTCGTGGTCGGCCTCGGACGGGCCCTCCTGGGCGAGGAAGCGGGCGATCAGACCCTTGGTGGCCACCGGGGACAGCAGGGCCTCCCCCCCGGCGGCGATCCGGATGGCGTTCAGCATCTCGTCGGGCTCGGAGCCCTTGCCGAGGAAGCCGGAGGCCCCGGCCCGCAGCGACTGCACCACGTAGTCGTCGACCTCGAAGGTCGTCAGTATCACCACCCGGACCCCCGCGAGCCCCGGGTCCGCGCTGATCATGCGGGTGGCGGCGAGTCCGTCGGTGCCGGGCATCCGGATGTCCATGAGGACGACGTCGGCACGCTGCTCCCGGGCCAGCCGGACCGCCTCCGCGCCGTCGGACGCCTCGCCCACCACCTCCATGTCCGGCTCGGAGTCGACGAGCACCCGGAAGGCGCTGCGCAGCAGTGCCTGGTCGTCGGCGAGCAGGACGCGGATCGTCATACGGGCTCCAGCGGGGCGATGGTCACGGGCCGCCGCTGTCCTGAGCGGCGGACGTACGGGTCTTGACGGGCAGGATCGCATGGACGCGGAAACCGCCGCCGTAGCGGGGGCCGGTGGTGAGGGTGCCGCGCAGCGCGGTGACGCGTTCGCGCATGCCGAGCAGTCCGTGCCCGCCGCCGGGGGTGTGGTCCCGGCCCTCGCCGGTGCCGTCGTCGAGGACGGTGATCTCGATGTGGGGTCCGACGCGTACGACGCTGACCTCGGCCCGCGCGTCGGTGCCGGCGTGCTTCTGCACGTTGGTCAGGGCCTCCTGGATGATCCGGTACGCGGCCAGGCCGACGGCGGCGGGGAGCTCGGTGCCCTCGTCGGTGCGGGCGACCTCGACGCGCAGTCCGGCGCTGCGGAAGGTGCCGGTGAGTTCGTCGAGGCGGTCGAGGCCGGGCGCGGGTTCGGTGGGGGCCTCCGGGTCGCCGGACTGGCGCAGCAGGCCGACGGTGGCCCGCAGCTCGCCGAGCGCGGAGCGGCTGGCCTCGCGGACATGGGCGAGGGCCTCCTTGGCCTGGTCGGGCCGCTTGTCCATGACGTGGGCGGCGACTCCGGCCTGGACGTTGACCAGGGCGATGTGGTGGGCGACCACGTCGTGCAGGTCACGGGCGATGCGCAGGCGTTCCTCGGCGACGCGGCGGCGGGCCTCCTCCTCACGGGTGCGCTCGGCCCGTTCGGCGCGTTCCCGGATGGCCCGGACGAAGGCGCGACGGCTGCGGACGGCGTCCCCGGCGGTGGCGCCGATGCCGGTCCAGGCGAAGATCGCCAGGTTCTCCTGGGCGTACCAGGGCAGGGGGCCGACGGCCATCGCGGCGCCGGTGAGGACGGTCATGGTGAGCAGGCCGACGCGCCAGGTGGTGTGGCGGTCGGTGGTGGAGGCGACGGTGTAGAGCGCGATCACGGCGCACATGGCGACGGGGGCGCGGGGGTCGCCGGTGACGGACTCCGCGACGGAGACGCCCGAGGCGAGGGCGAGCACCGTACGGGGGGCGCGGCGGCGGAAGACCAGCGCCGCGGCGCCGAGGGTCATGAGGACGAGGCTGAGCGGGTCGGGGGTGCGCAGGCCCCACTTGACGCCCTCGGGGCCGTGGGGTTCGACGAAGGAGCCGGCCACCATGCATATGAGGACGCCTGCCGCGAGGGCCGCGTCCAGCGCGAAGGGGTGTGCCCGCGCTCGGCACCGGGCGCGCGTCAGGGTGCTCACGACCGTTTACGGTAGCCGGGGTTTCCTTCCGGGGACCGTGCCCCGGACCCCCTTCGGTCCTGAACGGGCCTTGTCCTCGGTCGCCGGACGGGCCGGGAGCTCAGGTGCCCGGGATCAGGCCGTCGTCGCCCAGGAGGTCCTGGACCTCCTCGAGCGTCGCGTCGGGGGACGGGAGGATCAGGTCGGAGGGCTCCAGGGAGTCGTCCGGCAGGGGCTCGCCGAGTTCGCGGACCTTGGCCAGCAGCGCCTTCAAGGTCGCGCGGAAGCCCGGCCCGTCTCCGTTCTCCATCTCGGCGAGCAGTTCCTCGTCCAGCTCGTCCAGCTCGGCGAGCCGGCTCCCGGCCAGCGTCACCTGCCCCTCCCCCATGATCCGTACGATCATGTCGCCCTCCTCGGCGTGGGCTACTGCTTGTCGAAGCGCGGGGTGTCCTGCGGCTGCTGCCGGGGCTGCTGCGACCCGTCGCCGCCCTCGATGGCCTGACGGTCACCGCTGCCGCCGCCGGCCAGCTCGGCCTTCATGCGCTGCAGTTCCAGCTCTACATCCGTACCACCGGAGAGCCGGTCCAGCTCGGCCTGGATGTCGTCCTTGTGCATGCCGGACTGGTCGTCCAGGGCGCCGGAGGCGAGCAGTTCGTCGATCGCGCCGGCCCGCGCCTGGAGCTGGGCGGTCTTGTCCTCGGCCCGCTGGATCGCCATCCCGACGTCGCCCATCTCCTCGGAGATGCCGGAGAATGCCTCGCCGATCCGGGTCTGCGCCTGGGCGGCGGTGTAGGTGGCCTTGATGGTCTCCTTCTTGGTGCGGAAGGCGTCCACCTTGGCCTGGAGGCGCTGGGCCGCGAGGGTGAGCTTCTCCTCCTCGCCCTGGAGCGTGGCGTGCTGCGTCTCCAGGTCCGTCACCTGCTGCTGGAGCGCGGCACGACGGGAGAGCGCCTCGCGGGCCAGGTCCTCGCGGCCGAGCGCGAGCGCCTTGCGGCCCTGGTCCTCCAACTTGCCCGACTGGGACTGCAGCTGGTTGAGCTGGAGTTCCAGACGCTTGCGCGAGGTGGCCACGTCGGCGACGCCGCGGCGGACCTTCTGAAGCAGCTCCAGCTGCTTCTGGTACGAGTAATCGAGGGTCTCGCGCGGGTCCTCGGCCCTGTCCAGGGCCTTGTTCGCCTTCGCGCGGAAGATCATCCCCATACGCTTCATGACACCGCTCATGGGCTTCGCGCGCCCCCTTCTGACCGACTCCAGCTCCAGCACCTGCGACAGAACCCACAGTACGGGCCCCACATCCATTACCGCACTGTTCGGGGACGGATGCGCTCATCCCCAAGGACGACTGGGCACCCTCCCGATCCGGCGTAGGGAGTAGGTGGTCCCCGGGGCCGGCCGGCCGAACCACCCTGAGATCCGCACAACGTCCCCCTCTGTCCTTTTGGAGACGTCCGGTGTTGCCGGATCGTTCCCCAGGGGGCTGGGGTCCAACCCCGGGCACCCCGTACCCTTGGGTTTTGTGTTCCGTAGCCGCGCCAAGGAAGAGAAGGCATCGGTCGCCGACAAGGCGACGGTGACCGACTCCAAGCAGACCCGTCACCCGGAGGCCCCGAAGGGCCGCCCCACACCCAAGCGGAGCGCGGCCCAGTCGCAGCGCCGCAGCGTCGCCAATACGTCGATGTCGCGCAAGGACGCCGCCAAGCGGCAGCGCGAGGAGCGCCGTGCCGCGATGGAGCGTCAGCGCCAGGCGCTGGCCAGCGGCGACGAGCGCTACCTGCCCGCCCGCGACAAGGGGCCGGTGCGCCGGTTCGCGCGCGACTTCGTGGACTCGCGGTTCAACATCGCCGAGTACTTCCTGCCGATGGCCGTGATCATCCTGGTGCTGAGCATGGTCCAGGTGGCGCAGCTGCAGAACGTCGCGTTGCTGCTGTGGCTCGTGGTGATCGTGATGATCGTGCTCGACTCGGTCGTGACCGGGTTCCGGCTGAAGAAGCGGCTGGCGGAGCGCTTCCCCGACGACAACCGGCGCGGCGCGGTGGCCTACGCGCTGATGCGCTCGCTCCAGATGCGCCGACTGCGGCTGCCCAAGCCCCAGGTCAAGCGCGGAGAGCGGCCCTGAGCACCACGCCGTTCACGGATGGCGCGGCCCCGGGCCTGCCGATCGGGCTCGGCGGTCTGCGCGATGCCGTCCGGGAGGAGCTGGTGGCCCGCCAGCTGGAGGAGCAGGTGGTCGGGCGATTCCCGGTCGGGCGGCGCCTGCGGGTGCTCGACGTGGGCATGGGCCGAGGGACGCAGACGCTGCGGCTGGCCCGGGCCGGTCACCAGGTGACCGGCGTCGAGCAGGACGCGACGATGATCGCCGCCGCGCGGGAGACGTTCGCCGGGGAACCGGAGGGCATCCGGGAGCGGATGCGGGTCATCGAGGGCCACGCCGGGGACACCGGTGTGCATTTCCTGCCGGGCAGCTTCGACGTCGTGCTGTGTCACGGCGTGCTCATGGACGTCGAGGAGCCGGACGCGCTGCTGGCGGGGATGGCGCGGATGCTCGCCCCCGGGGGCCTGCTGTCCCTGCTGGTGCGCAACGGGGACGCGCCGGCGATGCGGTCCGGTCTGTCCGGCGACTGGGCCGGGGCGCTGGCGGGCTTCTGCACGACGGCGTACGGGCTGAAGAGGCTGACGTCGACGCTCGCGGGGATCGGGGCGCCGCTGCACACCTGGTACGGGGTGCGGGTCTTCACGGACACCGTGGCGGACGACGCGTGTCCGCCGGCCGACCTGGACACGCTGCTGGCGGTCGAGGACCGGGCCGGCCGCACGGACCCCTACCGGGGGGTGGCGGCGCTGCTGCACCTGTGCGGGGTCCGGGGCTGAGACCCTCCGGCGGCCCTTCCCGTCCCGTCCTCAAGGGGCGCTGCCCCTTCGACCCCGGACGTGCGGGCGGGTGGTCGCCCGCGCGGTTCCCCGTGCCCCTTGAAGGGGCACGGGGAACCGCGCGAAAGGGGATCCGGGGGCGAAGCCCTCCCGGGGACGGGAAGGGGCGGCGAGGGCGGGAAGAACCACGGGCGGGCGCCCGCCTCACTCAGGCTTCGCCGGAACTTCCGGCAGCTCCGCCGCCAGGGCCGCCGCCGCCTGGACCAGAGGCAGCGCCAGCAGACCGCCCGCGCCCTCCCCGACCGTGACACCGTGCGACAGCACAGGATCCAGCGCCATCCGGTCCAGCGCCTTCGCCTGCCCCGGCTCCCCGCTGTCGTGCGCCGCGAGCCACCAGTCCGGCGCCCGGAACGCCACCCGCTGTGCCACCAGCGCGCACGCCGCCGTCACCACCCCGTCCAGCACGACCGGCACCTTCCGCACCGCCGCCTGCAGCAGGAACCCCGTCATCGCGGTGAGATCCGCACCGCCGACCGTCCCCAGCAACCGCAGCTGATCACCCAGTACCGGCCGCGCCCGCCGCAACGCGTCACGGATCGCCGCGCACTTGCGCATCCACGCCAGGTCGTCGATCGCCCGCCCCCCGCGCCCGGTCACCACCGACGCGTCCGTCCCGCACAGCGCGGCCACCAGCACGCCCGCCGCCGTGGTCCCGCCCACGCTCACATCACCGAGCACCACCAGGTCCGTACCGGAGTCGGCCTCCTCGTCGGCCACGGCCATCCCCGCGCGAAACGCCGCCTCCGCCTCCTCCGGGGTCAGCGCGTCCTCGATGTCGATGCGCCCGCTGCCCCGCCGCACCCGGTACCGCACGACGTCCTCGGGCAGCGTTTCCGGATCGCAGTCCAGGGACATGTCGACCACGCGCACCGGCACCCCCTGCCGCCGGGCGAGCACGGACACCGGACGGCCGCCCTCCAGGACGTCCCGCACCAGCTCCACGGCGCTGCCCGCGGCCCGCGCGGAGACACCCAGCCCGGCGATCCCGTGATCGCCGGCGAACAGCACGACCCGCGGCCGCTCGATCGGCCGCACCGGCACCGCGGACTGCGCCGCCGCCAGCCACTCACCCAGGTCGTCCAGGCGGCCCAGCGATCCGGGCGGCACGATCTGGCGCTCCCGGCGCGCCTCCGCGTCACGGCGCACCCCGCCGTCCGGACGCTCGATCAGATCGGTGAAGTCGTCGAGATTAAGCGAGCTCATTCGCCGAACAGTACCGGCCCCGGTCGAACACGGCGGCGCACCGGCCGGCCTCGCGTGCGGGGTCTCGTTCCCACCACGCCGCCCCGGCGCCGGTCCACCCCGTGACGTCCTCCCGTCCGTAACGTTTTGCCATGGATTGCCGGACATCCGTCCGTCCGTCCCACCCGTCCCGTACGTCGCGCCACCGGGTGCCGTACGCCCTCACGCCGGGAGCCGCCCATGTCCGCAACCGAGCCAGCCGGCGCGATCCCCGCCCCCCACGGCTCCGCCCGGGTGCACGAGCCGCGCCGCGAGGACTGCCCCTGGTGCGGTTCCGCGCGGCTGCGCAACCGGCTGAGAACGGGCGATCTGCGCCGGCACCGGCCGGGTCTGTTCACCGTCGACGAGTGCCGGGACTGCGGCCACACCTTCCAGAACCCCCGCCTCACCGCCGAGGGCCTCGCCTTCTACCGGCGGGCCGTGCGCGGCGCCCCCCGCGACCCCGCCACCGAACGCGTCCTCGCCCTGCACTCCGTCCGGCACCGCCGCCGGGGCGCGGCCCGCGCGATGCTCCCCTTCGGCGAGCCGGAGAGCTGGCTGGACGTCGGCACCGGACTCGCCGGCTTCCCGCTGACCGCGCGGGAGTTCTTCCCGTACACCGCCTTCGACGGCACCGACCTCACCGCGCGCGTCGAGAAGGCCCGCGCGCTCGGCCGCGTCGAGGAGGCCCACATCGGGCCGCTGACCGACCCACGGGTCCTGGCCCGGCTGGCCGGCCGCTACGACGTGGTCAGCCTGCTGCACCACCTGGAACACACCACCGACCCCCGCGCGGAACTCCACGCGGCCCTCGACGCCCTGCGCCCCGGCGGGCATCTGCTCATCGAGACCCTGGACCCGCGCTGCGCGTACGCCGCCCTGTTCGGCCGCTGGTGGCTGCCCTACGACCAGCCCCGGCGGCTGCACCTGCTGCCCCCGTACAACCTCCGCACGGAGCTCGAGGAGCGCGGCTGTGCCCTCGTCACCGCCGGGCACCGCGCCGCGCACGTACCGCACGACCTGGCAGGACTGACCGCCCTCGCCCTCTCGCACGCGCTGCCCGCCCCTGACGCCCCCTGGCGCGCCGTCCCGCCGGCCCCGTTCCAGCAGCGGCTGCGCACGGTGCTGCTCCGCGCGGGCACCCCGCTGGTGGTCGCGGCGGCGGTGACGGACCTGGCCCTCGCGCCCGTGGTGCGCCGCACCCCGTTCGCCAACGCCTACCGGATCATCGCGCACAAGCCGGAACGCCGGCCCTGACCCGGTCACCCCCGCAGGACGACCGCCTGCCCCGCCACCACCAGCAGCACCTGCTCGCACTCCCGCGCGAACGCCGCGTTCAGCCGTCCGAGTTCGTCCCGGTACCGGCGGCCGGACGCGGTCGCCGGCACGATGCCCGAGCCGACCTCGTTGGACACGGCGACCACCGTCCGCCGCGTCCCGCGCACCGCGTCCGTCAGCTCCCGCATCCGGTCCCGCAGTGCCCGTTCCCCTCCGTCCGCCCACTCCGCGTCGTCCCACGCCCCCACGGCGTCCATCGCGTCCGTCAGCCACAGCGACAGGCAGTCGATCAGCAGCGGCGGCCCGTCGTCCTTCAGCAGCGGCACCAGATCGCACGTCTCGACGGTCCGCCACGACCCCGGCCGCCGCTCCTGGTGCGCCGACACCCGCGCCACCCACTCGGTGTCCCCGCTCCGCGTCCCGCCGGTCGCCACGTACAGCACCTCCGGGAACGACTCCAGCCGCCGCTCGGCCTCCACCGACTTGCCCGAGCGCGCCCCGCCCAGCACCAGCGTCCGCCGCGGTACGTCGGGCACGTCCTGGTAGGCGCCCACCTCCAGCGTGGTCCCGTCCGGCACGGCGCGCGCCCCGGCCGCCGCGAGCCGGCGCCGCGACTCCGCGCCCGGCGGCACGTCATGGTCCAGATGGACGGCGACGACGTCCGTGGCCGGGCCCACCGCCCCCACCTCCCGCAGTCTCGCCAACGCGTCCGGCCGTCCCACGACGTCCAGCAACACCATGGCGTACGACTCGGCGGGCTCCTCCATGCCCGCGGGCGCCCCGCCCGGCGGCAGGTACAGCAGCCGCTGCCCGTCCGGGCCGGTCACCGCGTACCCGGTGCCGGGCGCGTCCAGTGCCACCGCCCGCACCCGGTGCCCCGTCAGCAGCGTCAGCTCCCGCCCGTCCGGCACCCGTCCCGGCTGCGGCAGCCCGGCCGGCACCTCGACCGCGGGGCCGTCGTGCGGGTGCGACAGCAGCACCTGGCGTACGTCGCCCAGCGAACGGCCCGCGCGGGCGGCCGCGAACACGGTGCCCGGCGTGAGGTCGAGCAGCAGCGCCCCGTCCACGAGCAGCGAGGTGGCCGCCCGCGCGTCCGCACCGAGCGCGGACGCGCACGCGGCGCAGGGACAGTCGGGGCGGGGCAGTCCCGCCGGGGCGCCGGTGCCGAGCAGAGTCAGTTCCACGCCCCGATTTTCACCTGTCCCCACGGTGACTGCCCGTCCGACTAGGCTTTGGGTCCAGTGGGATCACACTCTTGGGAGGCGTACATGGCGGCATGGACGTGGCGGTTCGAGAAGGCCGACGGGACGCAGGTCGAGCCCGCGGTGCCGCCGGAGGAGTTCCCCACACAGGGGGACGCCGAGTCCTGGATCGGTGAGCACTGGAAGGCTCTCGCGGAGGGTGGCGCCGACCAGGTACGGCTGCGGGAGGACACCACGGAGATCTACGGCCCGATGAGCCTCCACGCGGAAGCGGAAGCGGAAGCAGAAGCGGAGGAGGAACCGGAAGAGGCGTGAGCCCCGGCGGCGGGGGGAGAGGGTTCCTTCCCCGCCCCCGCCGCCTCTTCCCGTCCCGTCCCCGGACCCCCTTCGCGCGGTTCCCCGCGCCCCTGAGGGGTGCGGGGAACCGCGTGGATCGGGGCGGGAGGGCTTCGGGTCAGCCCGGGTCCGGTGTGCCGCCGAGCCAGTTCTCGACAGCCCGGCGGGGACCCGACCAGCGGCGGTCGTGGTGGTAGGCGCGCAGGACCGCGCGGGCCCGGGCACGGGGACGGCGACGGTAGAAGCGCCGGGCCCACAGCGACCCCGGCCGGGCCAGCCGCAGCGAGCCGATCACGGCGACGGCCGGAATGATCACACCGAAGACGGCGATCCGCGCCTTGCCCTTGCTCAGGGCGATCAGCGCGAACAGGAAGTTCGCACCCACGCTCGCGGCGGCACCCGCGCGGTTCTGGAGCTCCTCCTGGGAGAGGTCGTTGACGCCGAACGGCGCGAACCCCGCCAGCAGCAGGCCGACCAGCGCGGCGGTGAGCACGACCGCCTCGACGCTCTTGCGGCCGGCCTCGGTCCAGTACACGTCGTCGAGGTGCAGGATGAGCGCGAACTCGTCCAGGACCAGCCCCGCGCCGATACCGAAGAGCACCGCGGCGAAGGCCGGGCCCAGCCCCTCCCCGCCGCTCGCCACCGAGCCGAAGCCGCCGACGACCGTGAGGACGACACCGGGCACGACGTGGTGGATGTGCAGTTCGCCCGCCGTGACATTGCCGAAGGGCCCCTTCCCTGCCCGGATCAGACGGGTGACGGTCCGGGTGATCACGAAGGTGAGGACGAAGGCGGCGAGCGCGAGGAGCAGCGGGAGCTTGCCCGGCTCGATGATGTTCCGATCCAACCAATGTCCCATATGGGCACTTTATCCACGACGGCCGCAGACGCCCCGGTGACCGCCGGGTAATCTGCGCCGGTGCCCGCACCCTCCCCCGAGTCCTCCGAGGCCCTCGCCTCCCCCGCCGACGGCCTCCGCTTCGCCTTCGGCACCCTCACCGCGCTCCCGGTCCGGGTCACCCGCTGGGACCGGCCGGCCGCGCGCGCGGGCATGCTGTGCGCCCCGGCGGCCGGACTGGCGGTCGGCGCCCTGTCCGCCGCCGTGGGGCTCCTCCTGCTGTTCTTCGGCGCGGGCGCGCTGCTCGCCGCCGTCGCCACCGTCGCCGTACCGGCCGCACTGACCCGTGGCCTGCACCTCGACGGGCTCGCCGACACCGCGGACGGGCTCGGCAGCGCCAAGCCCGCCGAGGACGCGCTGCGGATCATGAAGCAGTCGGACATCGGCCCGTTCGGTGTGCTCACGCTCGTCCTGGTCCTGCTGGCCCAGGTGGCCGCGCTGGCGCAGGCGTACGGCCAGGACGGGGCGCGGGGTGCGTCCGCCGCCGTCGTGTCGGCGGTCGTGGCGCGGCTGGCGCTCACCCTGGCCGCCCGCACCGGCGTGCCGCCCGCCCGGCCGGAGGGGCTGGGCGCGGCGGTCGCGGGGGTGGTGCCGGTGGCCGGCGCGGTGGGCGCAGCGCTCGCGGTCACCGGACTCGCGGCGGCCGGGGCCGCGTTCCTGGGGGCGTACGACGTCCTGCGTGCCGTGCTCGCGGTGGTGCTGGCCGTCGCCGTGGCCGAACTGCTGCTGCGGCACTGTGTCCGCCGTTTCGGCGGGGTCACGGGCGATGTGTTCGGCGGGCTCGCGGAGACGGCGGCGACGACCGCGCTCGTCGTGTCCTCACTGGGCTGAGGTCACCTCAGAACCGGGTGGTCACTCCCGGACGAGGATCGCGGCGATCGCCGTTCCCACGCCGCTCGCCAGCGCCACCGCCACGACCGACAGGGCGACACAGCGCGCCCTCAGCCGCCGGTAGCGGGCCTCGTACTCGGTGCGCAGCTCGGCCGCCCGGTCGCAGATCCTCACCAGCATGGCCCGGGAGGCGGCGATCCGGTCGGCCCGGTACACGCGTTCCACCTCTTCGCGCTGTGCGGTCGTCAGCCACGGCAGCTCCCCGGCGAACCGGTCGGCCTGCCGCCGGGCCTCCTCGACCTCGGCGGCCCACAGGAGGTGGCCCTCGAGCCGGTTCAGACCGAGGGCGCTGTCCTCCTGACGGGGGTTCACACGCTCCTCCACGTTCCGGGCCGTGATCTCATCGCTGCTTGTCACCGGGGGCCACGGTCGCGGAGGCCCCGGGATGGTTCTCGAGGTCGTCCAGTGCGGCGACGTCCGGGTGGTGCAGGTCGAACGCCGGGGACTCACTGCGGATCTTGGGCAGGGTGAGGAAGTTGTGCCGCGGGGGCGGGCAGGAGGTCGCCCACTCCAACGAGCGGCCGTAGCCCCACGGGTCGTCGACGCCGACCGGCTCGCCGTACTTGGCCGTCTTCCAGATGTTGTAGAAGAACGGCAGCATCGACATGCCGAGCAGGAACGAGGCGATCGTCGAGACCGTGTTCAGCGCGGTGAAGCCGTCGGCCGCGAGGTAGTCCGCGTACCGGCGCGGCATGCCCTCGGCACCCAGCCAGTGCTGGATGAGGAAGGTGCCGTGGAAGCCGAGGAACAGCGTCCAGAAGGTGATCTTGCCGAGGCGTTCGTCGAGCATCTTGCCGGTGAACTTCGGCCACCAGAAGTGGAAGCCGGCGAACATCGCGAACACCACGGTGCCGAACACCACGTAGTGGAAGTGCGCGACGACGAAGTACGAGTCCGTGACGTGGAAGTCCAGCGGCGGCGAGGCCAGGATGACACCGGTCAGACCACCGAAGAGGAAGGTGATCAGGAAGCCCAGCGCCCACAGCATCGGTGTCTCGAAGGACAGACTGCCCTTCCACATGGTGCCGGTCCAGTTGAAGAACTTCACGCCGGTGGGAATGGCGATCAGGAAGGTCATGAAGGAGAAGAACGGCAGCAGCACCGCGCCGGTGGCGAACATGTGGTGCGCCCACACCGTCACCGAGAGGCCGGCGATCGCGATGGTCGCGCCGACCAGACCCAGGTAACCGAAGATCGGCTTGCGGGAGAAGACCGGGATGATCTCGGTGATGATGCCGAAGAACGGCAGCGCGATGATGTACACCTCGGGATGGCCGAAGAACCAGAACAGGTGCTGCCACAGCAGCGGCCCGCCGTTGGCCGCGTCGAAGATGTGCGCACCGAACTTGCGGTCCGCCTCCAGGGCGAACAGCGCCGCCGCCAGGACGGGGAAGGCGAGCAGGACCAGCAGCGCCGTCAGCAGCACGTTCCAGGTGAAGATCGGCATGCGGAACATGGTCATGCCGGGCGCGCGCATGCAGATGATCGTGGTGATGAAGTTGACCGCGCCGAGGATGGTGCCGAAGCCGGAGAACGCCAGACCCATGATCCACAGGTCGTCGCCGATGTTCGACGAATAGTTCGAGGTCGACAGCGGGGTGTAGGCGAACCAGCCGAAGTCGGCCGCCCCGTTGGGGGTGCCGAAGCCGGAGACCGCGATCAGCGAGCCGAACAGGTACAGCCAGTAGGCGAACATGTTCAGCCGCGGGAATGCCACGTCGGGCGCGCCGATCTGCAGCGGCATGATCCAGTTCGCGAAACCGGCGAACAGCGGCGTCGCGAACATCAGCAGCATGATCGCGCCGTGCATCGTGAACGACTGGTTGTACTGCTCGTTCGACACGATCTGCAGGCCCGGCCGGGCCAGCTCGGCACGCATCACCAGCGCCAGGATCCCACCCAGCACGAAGAACCCGAACGACGTCATCAGGTACAGCGTGCCGATCGTCTTGTGGTCCGTGGTCGTCAGCCACTTGACGACCACGTTGCCACGGCTCTGGCGCCGTACCGGCAGCTCGTCCTCGTAGGTCTCCTTGTCGAATGAGCCCACTGTGCTCTTGTCCGCCACTGTCCAAGTCCTCCTATGGGCTCGGGAGAGTTCCGAAGGCAGCATGACGGGACGGTTCCCGGCCGTGCCCGAAGTCGGACGCCGTGGCGCGTTTTCCACTCGGCATTCGGGTGACGCCGGACTTTCCCGCCCCGTGCGGTCGCGAAATGGCGGCCGCCGCGCCCGCCGTCGTGTCACCGGGCTGAAACGATCTCCCCGTCCCCCTGTGGCCCCGTGGCCCACGCCGCTGGCCTGAGCCGCCGCAGCAACAGAACAACGGGGGGACGTCGATGCCGGCATTTCGTCGTGCCGTGGCCTGGTTCGTCGACTTCGCGCTGGTGGTGGCGCCGGCCTCGGCACTCGCGGTGCTCACCTTCAACCGCATATCCACCCTCGTCACCGACGTGCCCGAACTCGCCACCCGCGACGGCTTCGACCTGCTGACCTCGCGCGGTGACGTGGTCGACGCCTCCGGGCACCTCGGCCTGTCGCTGTGGAACAGGTCCGTGCCGTACGTCGAACAGGCCTTCGGGCTGCTGGTCGTCGCCACGTTCCTCTACCAGTGGGCGTGCCTGGCCCTGATCGGGCGCACCGTCGGCAAGGGAGTGACCGGGCTGCGGATCACACCGCGCGGGCCCGGCGCGGCGGCCCGCCGGGCGGCGATGACCACGGCGGCGGACGTCGCCGTGTACACCGTGGCCTGCGTGCTGCTGATCGAGGGACAGTTCGCGCTGTCCGTGCTGGTGTGGGCGGTCGCGGTGGCCCTGTTCCTGTTCAACGCGCTGCCCGTGCTGGGCCCCGGCCGCCGCTCCCTCGCCGACCGGGTGGCGGGCACGTCGGTGACGGGGCTCGGCCTCAGCAGGCCCGACGCCATGCGTCCAGTTCGTACTTCTTGAGCAGGGAACTCAGTCCCAGCCGCCGGGAGTCGGCGCAGAAGCGGTCGGTGGTCAGCTCGTACTCGACGTGGAAGACGGCCTTGTCCGCCTCGACGAACGGTGTCAGCTCCGCGCACTCGCCGTACTGGGCGCACTGTTCGTTGACCGCGAAGTCGAAGTCGTCGACCAGTTCGGGGATCTGGTCCAGGTCGTTCTTCAGGCCGACGGCCATACCGCGCTCGTGGGCGAGCCGGGCGACGAGCCGGTTGTAGCGGAGCTGGTCGCCGGCGGTGAGCGGGAACCCGGTGCGGTTGCGGTAGCCGTCCATGTTGTCCGGCTCCACCGCGTCGAAGCCCTTGTCCCGGCACATGTCCAGGCGCCGCGCCATGAGCGGCTCCAGTACGTCGGTACGGCGGATGTCGAGCCAGCGCTCGCCCTCCCAGCCGTTGCCGCGGCCGATCACCGACTTCGGGAAGTCGTCCGCGTCCGGGCGGAAGTCCTCCCAGGCGCCGGTGGAGAGGTAACAGATGACCTTCCGGCCGTCGCGGTGCAGCTTGGTGACCGTCTCCTTCGAATGGTCGAAGCCGTCGATGTCGTAGACCGGGACGTCGACGGAGGTGTCGAGCCGTCCGCTGAGCTGCCACTGCCAGTCGGTGCCGGGCCGGGGCCGCCAATGCCCGCCGGCCGGCGTCTTCGCGCCGGCCGCGCCGTCGGCGTCGTCCGCGTCGGGTCCGGACGCGGTCGTACAGGCCGCCAGCAGCAGGGCGAGCAGCGGGACAAGGAGGAAAGGTCGTCTCACCGGGCGGTCTCCAGAACGGGCGGCGGTGCGGTCGGCACCGCGGGGGCACACAGGAACCTCAAGGATGATCGTCGCCGCCTCCGGGTGCGGCGGCGGGCCCGGAGCACGGCCGCGGCGTCACGGGGAGGTGAACGCCCTCAGGAGTGGGCGAACGCTCACACGCGCGTAGTCTCGTGCCGAGTGTTCGCCGTCCGGGGACGACCCCGACGGCACCGCGCCCGTATGTCGCAACTAGGGTCGGCTGCCGGGCCCGGTCGACCCACACCCTTCGGCCACAGCAACTTCACATCGGAAGCGAGATTTCACCACCGTGACTGCTCTCACTCTCAGCACCGCCGCGGTCCCCGGTCTGCGGGCCGACGCGATCGTGATCGGTGTCGCCAAGGGCTCCGCGTCAAAGCCCGGGGGCCCCGTCGTCGCACCGGGCGCCGAGGCCGTGGACCAGGCGTACGACGGCAGGCTGGCCGGCGTCCTGGAGACCCTCGGCGCGTCCGGTGCCGAGGGCGAGGTGACGAAGCTCCCCGCGCCGGCCGGCTTCAAGGCGCCGCTCGTGGTGGCGGTGGGCCTCGGCGCCCAGCCCGAGAAGGACGCCGGTTACGACACCGAGGCGCTGCGCAAGGCGGCCGGTGTCGCCGCCCGCGCCCTCACCGGCGTCAAGAAGGCCGCGTTCGCCCTGCCCCTGACGGACGCCGCCGACGCCGGCGCGGTCGCCGAGGGCGTGCTGCTCGGCGCGTACTCCTTCGACGCCTACAAGGACAACGGCAAGGACAAGAAGAACGGCAAGGCGCCGCTCGCCGAGGCCGCGCTGCTCGGCGGCAAGCCCCGCGACAAGGCGTACAAGGCCGCGGTCGAGCGCGCCACCGCCGTCGCCGAGGAGCTCAACCGCGCCCGCGACCTCATCAACACCCCGCCGAACGACCTCGACCCCGAGGCGTTCGCGGCCGTCGCCCAGACCGCGGCCAAGGAGCACGGCATCAAGGTGCAGGTGCTCGACGAGAAGGCCCTGACCAAGGGCGGTTACGGCGGCATCCTCGGCGTCGGTGCCGGTTCGGCGTCGGGCCCGCGGCTGGTGAAGCTGTCGTACACCTCGTCCAAGGCGAAGAAGCACCTCGCGCTGGTCGGCAAGGGCATCACCTACGACTCGGGCGGCATCTCGCTGAAGCCGGCCGGTCACAACGAGACGATGAAGTGCGACATGAGCGGTGCCGCCGCCGTGTTCGCCGCGGTCGTCGCCGCCGCGCGCCTCGGCCTGGAGGTCAACGTGACCGGCTGGCTGGCGCTGGCCGAGAACATGCCGTCCGGCTCGGCGACGCGCCCGGGTGACGTGCTGCGCATGTACAGCGGCAAGACCGTGGAGGTGCTCAACACCGATGCCGAGGGCCGGCTGGTCCTGGCCGACGCGCTGTGGGCGGCCTCCCAGGAGAAGCCGGACGCGATCGTGGACGTCGCGACGCTGACCGGCGCGATGATGCTGGCGCTGGGCAGCCGTACGTTCGGGATCATGGCGAACGACGACGCGTTCCGCTCCGCGGTGCACGAGGCGGCGGCGGAGGTCGGCGAGCCGGCGTGGCCGATGCCGCTGCCGGAGCACCTGCGCAAGGGGATGGACTCGGCGACCGCCGACATCGCCAACATGGGTGAGCGGATGGGCGGCGGGCTGGTCGCCGGGCTGTTCCTGCGCGAGTTCGTGGGTGAGGGGATCACCTGGGCGCACCTGGACATCGCCGGGCCGGCGTTCAACGAGGGCGGGCCGTTCGGGTACACGCCGAAGGGCGGGACGGGGTCGGCTGTTCGCACGCTGGTCCGGCTCGCCGAGCTGGCGGCCGCGGGGGACCTCGGCTAGGGGTGCCTGGTGGGGCGCCTATCGGGGCGCCTGACAGCTCGGGGGTGCGGGGCAGTGTGCGACTGCGGGTCCGATGTGGCTTGTCGCGCCCGCGCGGCGGAGCCGCAGACCAGGCACAGCCCCGCGCCCCCTTCTGGGTCGGCTGCCGCCGGCCCTCCCGGCAGGTGCTGCGCACCGGTCGTGCCCACGCGGCGGAGCCGCAGATCAGACAGTGCGCCGCGGTCCCGGAGGGCTGTCCCGGCGGCCGTTGGACCGGGACGTGGGGTGTCTCACACCACGGCCCGGCGTCTCGTTCGGGTCCTACAGGTGCGAAGATGGGGCTCGGCAGGACAGGGCCCCACCCAAGGGCCGAGAACATTGAGCGGCCGGACACCAGCCGCCGACCGGTCACTGGAGACCGGCGTGGCGCACATGCATGGAGGACGTGACGTGGCGAACGACGCCAGCACCGTTTTCGACCTAGTGATCCTCGGCGGTGGCAGCGGTGGTTACGCCGCGGCGCTGCGCGGGGCGCAGCTGGGCCTGGACGTCGCCCTGATCGAGAAGGGCAAGGTCGGCGGTACCTGCCTGCACAACGGCTGCATCCCCACGAAGGCCCTGCTGCACGCGGGCGAGATCGCCGACCAGGCCCGCGAGAGCGAGCAGTTCGGTGTGAAGGCCACCTTCGAGGGCATCGACATGGCGGCCGTCCACAAGTACAAGGACGACGTGATCGCGGGCCTGTACAAGGGCCTGCAGGGCCTGATCGCCTCCCGCAAGGTCACCTACATCGAGGGTGAGGGCCGGCTGTCCTCCCCCACCTCCGTCGACGTCAACGGCCAGCGTGTCCAGGGCCGCCACGTCCTGCTGGCGACCGGCTCCGTGCCGAAGTCGCTGCCGGGCCTGGAGATCGACGGCAACCGCATCATCTCCTCCGACCACGCCCTCGTCCTGGACCGCGTGCCGAAGTCCGCGATCGTCCTCGGCGGCGGCGTCATCGGTGTCGAGTTCGCCTCCGCGTGGAAGTCCTTCGGTGCCGACATCACCGTCATCGAGGGTCTGAAGCACCTCGTCCCGGTCGAGGACGAGAACTCCTCCAAGCTTCTCGAGCGCGCGTTCCGCAAGCGCGGCATCAAGTTCAACCTGGGCACCTTCTTCCAGAAGGCCGAGTACACCCAGGACGGTGTCAAGGTCACCCTGGTGGACGGCAAGGAGTTCGAGGCCGAGGTCCTGCTCGTCGCCGTCGGCCGCGGCCCGGTCTCCCAGGGCCTGGGCTACGAGGAGGCCGGGGTCGCCATGGACCGCGGCTACGTCCTGGTCGACGAGTACATGCGCACCAACGTCCCGACGATCTCCGCCGTCGGTGACCTCGTCCCGACGCTCCAGCTCGCGCACGTCGGCTTCGCCGAGGGCATCCTGGTGGCGGAGCGCCTGGCCGGTCTCAAGACCGTCCCGATCGACTACGACGGTGTCCCGCGGGTGACGTACTGCCACCCGGAGGTCGCCTCCGTCGGCATCACCGAGGCCAAGGCCAAGGAGATCTACGGTGCGGACAAGGTCGTCGCCCTGAAGTACAACCTGGCGGGCAACGGCAAGAGCAAGATCCTTAAGACCACGGGCGAGATCAAGCTCGTCCAGGTCAAGGACGGTGCGGTGGTCGGCGTCCACATGGTCGGCGACCGCATGGGCGAGCAGGTCGGCGAGGCCCAGCTGATCTACAACTGGGAAGCGCTGCCGGCCGAGGTGGCCCAGCTCATCCACGCCCACCCGACGCAGAACGAGGCGATGGGCGAGGCTCACCTGGCGCTGGCCGGAAAGCCCCTCCACTCCCACGACTGACGCTCTCGCTCATCGGGCGCGACGACACAGACTTCCGCACTTTTAAAGGAGCAACCGAAACCATGGCGGTTTCCGTAACCCTTCCGGCGCTCGGCGAGAGCGTCACCGAGGGCACTGTCACCCGGTGGCTGAAGGCCGAGGGCGAGCGCGTCGAGGCCGACGAGCCGCTGCTCGAGGTCTCCACCGACAAGGTCGACACCGAGATCCCCTCTCCCGCCTCCGGCGTGCTGTCCTCCATCAAGGTCGCCGAGGACGAGACGGTCGAGGTCGGCGCCGAGCTGGCGCTGATCGACGACGGCTCCGGCGCCCCCGCGGCCGCCCCGGCCCCGGCCGCCGAGCAGGCCGCCCCGCCGGCTCCCGCCCCGGAGCCGCAGGCCCAGCCCTCCGCCGAGCAGGCCGCCCCGGCCCCGGCGCCCACCGCCGAGGCCACGGCCGGCGGCGGCTCCGCCCAGGGCACGGACGTGGTCCTGCCCGCGCTCGGCGAGTCCGTCACCGAGGGCACCGTCACCCGCTGGCTGAAGTCGGTCGGTGACACCGTCGAGGCCGACGAGCCGCTGCTGGAGGTGTCGACGGACAAGGTCGACACCGAGATCCCCGCCCCCGCCTCCGGCACGCTGCTGGAGATCGTGGTCGGCGAGGACGAGACCGCCGAGGTCGGCGCCAAGCTCGCCGTCATCGGCGAGGCGGGTGCCGCTCCGGCCGCCGCCCCCGCCCCGGCCGCCCCCGAGGCCCCGGCGCAGCCCGCCCCGGCCCCGCAGCAGGCCGCCCCGGCCCCGGCTCCCGCCCCGGCCCCGGCCCCGGCCCCGCAGCAGGCCGCCCCGGCCCCGGCTCCCGCCCCGGCCCCGGCTCCCGCCCCGCAGCAGGCCGCCCCGGCTCCGGCCCCGCAGGCGCCCGCGGCCCCGGCCGCCGCTCCTGCCGCCGCCCAGGCCACGGACGAGGGCGCCTACGTGACCCCGCTGGTGCGCAAGCTCGCCGCCGAGAACGGCGTCGACCTGTCCACCGTCAAGGGCACCGGCGTCGGCGGCCGTATCCGCAAGCAGGACGTCATCGCCGCCGCCGAGGCCGCGAAGGCCGCCGCCGCCCCGGCCCCGGCCGCCGCAGCGGCGCCCGCCGCGAAGAAGGCCCCGGCCCTCGAGGCCTCCCCGCTGCGCGGTCAGACCGTGAAGATGCCGCGGATCCGCAAGGTCATCGGCGACAACATGGTCAAGGCCCTGCACGAGCAGGCCCAGCTGTCCTCGGTGGTCGAGGTCGACGTCACCCGCCTGATGAAGCTGCGCGCCCGCGCCAAGGACGCGTTCGCGGCGCGTGAGGGCGTCAAGCTCTCCCCGATGCCGTTCTTCGTCAAGGCCGCGGCCCAGGCGCTGAAGGCCCACGCGCCGGTCAACGCCAAGATCAACGAGGCCGAGGGGACCATCACCTACTTCGACACCGAGAACATCGGTATCGCGGTGGACTCCGAGAAGGGCCTGATGACCCCGGTCATCAAGCACGCCGGTGACCTCAACATCGCCGGTATCGCCAAGGCCACGGCCGACCTGGCGGGCAAGGTCCGGGCCAGCAGGATCAGCCCGGACGAGCTGGCCGGCGCGACCTTCACCATCTCCAACACCGGTTCGCGCGGCGCGCTGTTCGACACGATCATCGTGCCCCCGGGCCAGGTCGCGATCCTCGGCATCGGTGCCACGGTCAAGCGTCCGGCCGTCATCGAGACCGAGGAGGGTACGGTCATCGGCGTCCGCGACATGACCTACCTGACCCTCTCCTACGACCACCGCCTGGTGGACGGTGCCGACGCGGCCCGTTACCTGACGGCGGTCAAGGCGATCCTGGAGGCGGGCGAGTTCGAGGTCGAGCTCGGTCTGTGATCCCGTGATCCGCGGTCGCTGACACGGTCGTACGGTGCCCCCGTCGGGGAAGCTTTCGAGGCTTCCCGGGCGGGGGCACCGGCGTATGGAACGTGTAAGTCTCGTCTCACCTGGGCGAAAGCACCCCTGTGCGCCCCTCCCGCACGGGCCCGCGGCCGTATTGTCTAAGCGTCAAAGCCCCCCGGGGGCCTGTGGGCCCCGCTAAGGAGCCCCTCATGACCGCGCCCGTCGTCCACTCGCTGCGCGAACAGATCCGCGAGCACATCCTGGAAGGGATCATCAGCGGACGCTGGCAGCCGGGCGAGCGGATCGTGGAGCGGCGGATCGCCACCGAGCTGGAGGTCAGCCAGACGCCCGTACGGGAGGCGCTGCGCGAGCTGGAGTCGCTGCGGCTGATCGAGTCGGCGCCCAACAAGGGCGTGCGGGTGCGCAATCTCACGGCCGCCGACCTGGAGGAGAGCTACCCGGTGCGGGCGGGCCTTGAGGCGATCGCGGCGGAGCTGGCCGCCGGGCGGCTGGCGGAGGACTGCTCGGCGCTGGAGCCGCACGTCGCCGCGCTGTACGAGGCGGACCGGCTGGCGGACGGGACGGGGCAGGTGCGGCACACCGTGGGGTTTCACCGGGAGTTGGTGCGGGCCGCGGGCAACTCGGTGCTGCTGCACACGTGGGAGGGGCTGGGGATCGAGGTGTTCACGGCGTTGTCGATACGGTGGCTGGGGACTGTGCAGCAGTCGTACGCGGAGGAGCACGAGGAGCTGGTGGCGGCGTTCCGGCGGCGCGATCCTCGGATCGCGGAGCTGGTCAAGTCGCATGTGCTGGGGTGTGCGCCTCGGGCGTAGTGCCGGGAGTTTCCTCGCCCCCGCCGCCCCTTCCCGTCCCGTCCCCGGGTGCTTCGCCCCCAGACCCCCTTCGCGCCTGCGCGGCGGAGCCGCACGTCGACACCGCCCCGCGCCCCTTCCAGGGCGCGGGGAACTGCGCGATCAGCCACCGCGACGGGCCGCGGCCGCTGTACCACCGAGCCGCCCGAGCTCTTCTGCGCGCACACCCCCTCACCTGCGCAAACCCCCGACGGGACAGTCACCCCGTGCCACCGCCGGAGGCACCCCGTGCCGACTTTCTCGGGATCGAGAGATTTTGCCCCTCAACCCTTTGATCGATCATCGATCAGCGGGTTACAGTCGCCAGCGGGCTTGCACCCAAGCCCTCCGCCCTGTCCTGCCAAAGACACAAGGGCACCCCCCTTCGACTGAGGAAGGCGGCGACATGACCGACCCCAACGCCATCCAGCCGAGCGAGCTCGACCAGCTCCCGGACCGCGACCCCGAGGAGACCGCCGAGTGGCAGGCCTCCCTGGACGCCGTCACCGAGGCGGCCGGGCCGCACCGTGCCGCGTACCTGATGCGCCGCACGCTGGAGCGTGCCGAGGGCGCCGGCCTCGCGCTGCCGAAGCTCCTCGAGACGGACTACGTCAACACCATCCCCACCTCCGCCGAGCCCGCCGTGGACGGCGACGAGGCGCTGGAGCAGCGGATCACCGCGTGGAACCGCTGGAACGCGGCGGCCATGGTGACCCGCGGCAGCAAGTACGGCGTCGGCGGCCACATCGCCACCTTCGCCTCCGCGGCCTGGCTGTACGAGACCGGCTTCAACCACTTCTTCCGCGGCAAGGAGGGGGACGGCTCCGGCGACCAGCTCTACATCCAGGGCCACGCCTCCCCCGGCATCTACGCCCGTGCCTTCCTCGACGGCCGGATCGGCGAGGAGCAGCTCGACAACTTCCGCCGTGAGGCGGGCGGCAACGGCCTGCCGTCGTACCCCCACCCGCGCCGGCTGCCCTGGCTGTGGGAGTTCCCCACCGTCTCCATGGGTCTCGGCCCGATCTCCGCGATCTACCAGGCGCGGTTCAACCGCTATCTGACCAGCCGCGGCATCAAGGACGTCTCCGAGTCCCACGTATGGGCGTTCCTCGGCGACGGCGAGATGGACGAGCCCGAGTCGACGACCGCGCTCACCCTCGCCTCCCGCGAGCAGCTGGACAACCTGACCTTCGTCATCAACTGCAACCTGCAGCGCCTCGACGGTCCGGTCCGCGCCAACTTCAAGATCGTGCAGGAGCTGGAGGCCCAGTTCCGCGGCGCCGGCTGGAACGTCATCAAGACGCTGTGGGGCACGGCCTGGGACGAGCTGTTCCGGCTCGACACCACCGGCGCGCTGGTCCGCAGGCTCCGTGAGGTGCCGGACGCGCAGGTGCAGACGTACCAGACGCGCGACGCCGCCTACATCCGCCAGGACTTCTTCGGCAAGGACCCGGCGCTCGCCGAGATGGCGAAGCTGCTGAGCGACGACAAGATCCTCGAGTGCTTCCACCTCTCGCGCGGCGGCCACGAGTCCCGCAAGGTCTACGCCGCGTACAAGGCCGCGCTCGCCCACAAGGGCGCGCCGACCGTGATCCTGGCGCAGACGGTCAAGGGCCACACCCTCGGTGAGGGCTTCGCCTCGAAGAACGCCAACCACCAGATGAAGAAGCTGACGGTGGACGAGTTCAAGGCGATGCGCGACCGGCTGGAACTGCCGGTGTCCGACGCGCAGTTCGTCGACGGCCAGGTCCCCTACGTGCACCCGGGCGCCGACTCCCCCGAGGTCCGTTACCTCCAGGAGCGCCGCGCCGCCCTCGGCGGTCCGGCCCCGGCCCGTCGCGTGCACCCGGTCGCACCGCTGCCCCAGCCCGCCGACAAGGCGTTCGCCGCCTTCGACAAGGGCTCCGGCACGCAGAACGTGGCCACCACCATGGCGTTCGTCCGCCTCGTCAAGGACCTGGTCCGCGACAAGGAGACCGGAAAGCGCTGGGTGCCGATCGTCCCCGACGAGGCGCGCACCTTCGGCATGGAGAGCCTCTTCCCGTCCCTCGGCATCTACTCGCCGATGGGCCAGACGTACGAGCCGGTCGACCGCGACCAGCTGATGTACTACAAGGAAGCCAAGAACGGGCAGATCTTCAACGAGGGCATCACCGAGGCCGGTGCCATGGCCGAGTTCGTCGCCGCCTCGACGTCGTACTCGACGCATGGCGAGACGATGATCCCGTTCTACATCTACTACTCGATGTTCGGCTGGCAGCGCACCGGCGACCAGATGTGGCAGCTCGGCGACCAGATGGGCCGCGGCTTCCTGGTCGGCGCCACGGCGGGCCGCACGACGCTGACGGGCGAGGGCCTGCAGCACGCCGACGGCCACTCGCCGGTCATCGCGGCGACCAACCCGGCGGCACTGACGTACGACCCGGCGTTCGCGTACGAGATCGGTGTCATCGTCAAGGAGGGTCTGCGCCGGATGTTCGGCGAGGCCCTGCCCGACGAGGACCAGGACGTCTTCTACTACCTGACGGTCTACAACGAGCCGCTGCCGCAGCCCGCCAAGCCGTCGGCCGCCGGCATCGACGAGGGCATCGTCAAGGGCCTGTACCGCTTCAACACGGCGGAGTCCGCGGGCCTCTCCCCGGCCGCGAACGCGCCGCGCATCCAGCTGCTCGGCTCCGGTACGGCGATCCACTGGGCGCTGAAGGCGCAGCGGCTGCTCGCCGAGGAGTGGGGCGTGGCCGCCGACGTGTGGTCCGCCACCTCGTGGACCGAGCTGCGCCGGGACGCCATGGAGGCGGACGAGGCGCTGCTGCGGGGCGAGGAGCGGATGCCGTTCGTCCGGCAGGCGCTGCAGGGCGCCGAGGGCCCCGTGCTCGCGGTGTCCGACTACATGCGCCAGGTCCCGGACCAGATCGCGCAGTGGGTCGAGCAGGACTACTCGTCGCTGGGCGCCGACGGCTTCGGTCTGTCGGACACCCGTGACGCGGCCCGCCGCCACTTCGGCGTGGACGCCGAGTCCATCGTCGTCGCGGCCCTGGCCCAGCTCGCCCGGCGCGGTGAGGTCAAGGCCGCGGCCGTGAAGGAAGCGCGCGAGAGGTACGGCCTGTAGGGCTTGAGCACGACAGGAGGCCCCCGCCCCACCGGGCGGGGGCCTCCTGCATGATGGGGCGCATGCGTGCTGCCCGGTTGATCAAGATGGTGCTGCTGCTCCAGTCCCGGCCTTCCATGACCGCCGCCGAGCTGGCGCGGGAACTGGAGGTGTCGGAGCGGACGGTCACCCGGGACGCGCAGGCGCTGTCGGAGGCCGGGGTGCCGGTGTACGCGGACCGGGGGCGGATCGGCGGCTACCGGCTGGTCGGCGGGTACCGGACACGGCTGACCGGACTGGCGCGCGGCGAGGCGGAGGCGCTCTTCCTGTCCGGGGTGCCGGGGGCGCTGCGCGAGATGGGGCTGGAGGACGCGGCCTCGGCGGCCCGGCTGAAGGTGTCGGCGGCGCTGCTGCCCTCCCTCCGGGACGCCTCCCGCACGGCCGCGCAGCGGTTCCATCTGGACGCCCCGAACTGGTTCCGCGAGCCGGTCACGCCCGAGCTGCTGCCGGCGGTCGCGGACGCGGTGTGGGACGACCGGCGGGTCACCGCCCGCTACCGGCGCGGCGAGAACGAGGTGGGGCGGGAGCTGGATCCGTACGGGCTCGTGCTCAAGGCGGGCGTCTGGTACCTGTGCGCGCGGGTGGCGCAGGGCGGGTCCTTCCGGGTGTACCGGATCGACCGGTTCACGGCGGTGGAGCCGGGCGAGGAGCGCTTCGAGCGTGCGGAGGATTTCGATCTGCCCGCGTTCTGGGAGGAGCGGGCGGAGCAGTTCGCACGGTCCATCCTGCGCGCGGAGGTCGTGGTGCGGCTGTCGGCGGAGGGCGCGCGCCGGCTGCCGCACGCCGTGGACCCGCTGTCCGGGCGGGAGGCGCTGGCGCGGGCGGGCGAGCCGGACGAGGGCGGGTGGGTGACGGTGGCCCTGCCGGTGGAGTCCGAGGAGGTCGCCCATACGCAGCTGACTGCGCTGGGGGCGGAGGTGGAGGTGCTGGCGCCTCCGTCCCTGCGGGAGCGGTTCGCGGCGGAGGCTGCGCGGCTGGCGGGGCTGTACGGGCGGTGAAAGGGGGCGCCCTTTGCGGGCCCTGGGTTTTCCGCCCCCGCCGCCCCTTCCCGTCCCGTCCCTGGGGGCTCCGCCCCCAGATCCCCTTCGCGCAGTTCCCCGCGCCCCTTCACGCACTGCGGGTGCGTCCGTGGGCCGCAGGGCCGATGCTTGACCTCGTGATGGACGAGACGGAGTTCTGGGAGCTGGTCGACACCGCCCGCGAGGACGCCGAGGGCGATCCGGAGGAGCAGGCCGACCTGCTGGTGGAGCGGCTGCTGCGGCTGGACCCGGAGGCGGTCCTGGACTTCGCCCGTCACTTCGAGTCCCGCTACCACCGCGCCTACCACTGGGACCTGTGGGGCGCCGCCTGGGTGCTGCTGGACGGGGCGAGCGACGACGCGTTCGACTACTTCCGGTGCTGGCTGATCGGCCAGGGCCGGGAGGTCTTCGAGGGGGCGCTGCACGATCCGGACGCGCTGGCCGATCTGCTCGACGACGACTTCGACGAGGAGATCGACGGCGACGGCGAGGACCTCGGTTACGCGGCGGACGAGGCGTACGAGCAGCTCACCGGCACGGTGGCGCCCGACCTCGAGCTGCCCCCGGCCCCCGCGGAGCCGGAGGGCACGCCGCTCGACTTCGAGAACGAGGCCCTGCTCGCCGAACGCTACCCGCGGCTGTGGGAGCGGTTCCGGGGCTGAGCGGCGAGCCGGTGGTTCAAAGACGTCGGTGCGGGCTCGGGGCGTGGCGCAGGGGCGCGGCGTTGGCCTGCATGAGGGCGGAGGCGGTGTGGGCCGCCGGGCCCAGGACGACGGCGGCGGCGGCGCACAGGGCCGTCCAGGGGCGGCGCAGGGCGTCCGCCCAGGTGGTACTTCGGTCGGGTGTGTCGTTCATGGGACCTGCTCTTCGTTCCGTGTGTCGTTGTTCCGTACGGCGGTCTGGGTGTCGTCGGGCAGGGTGTCCTCGGTCTCGCGTCCCTGGAGGCCGGCCGCCAGGGTCCTGATCTCCGGGAGGCGGGCCCTGAGCGCGGCGCCCGGGCAGTCGGTCATGTAGCCGTCGCTGTGGCCGGCGACCGCGGGCAGGGTGGCGGTGGTGCCGGCCGCGTAGCGGCTGCCGCCGTTGCTGGAGACCAGCCGGACGTCGGCGCGCGGGTCGGTGCCGGACGTGCCGAGCTTCCAGGCGGCCACGGCGGCGATCGCGCGCAGCATCTCCGGCGGCACCCGAGCGCCCTCGGTGAAGGTGCCGAGGGCGGCGATCCCGGTGGTGCGGTGGTTGAAGCCCTGGGTGTGGGCGCCGGTGACGGGGCGGTCGGTGCCGCCCGCGCGGCCCTCGTAGACGGTGCCGCAGCGGTCGACGACGAAGTTGTAGCCGAGGTCGTCCCAGTCGCGGGCGCCGGTCTGGCCGTCGTACAGGCCCCGGATGATGCCGGGGGCGTCCGCGCAGTCGTAGCCGTTGGGCGAGTCGGTGTGGTGGATGAAGACGGCGACGACCTCGTCGTCGTAGCGCGGCGGCGGCTGTTCCCGCGCGGCGTCGCCCAGCCAGGCGGAGCGGGGTACGACGATCGGCGGCGGCGCCTGATGGGCGGCCGTGGCCCGCGCGGCGCTGCGGCCGGCGGAATCCTCGGCGGCGTGCTCGACGCCGTAGGCGCACAGCACCAGGGCGACGGCGGCGGCCAGGCCCGGCAGACAGCCGAGCGGCACCGTGACGGCCCGTGGCAGGCTCGGGGAGCCGGGCCCGCCGGGTATCCGGGGGGAGCGGCGCTTCCGCGCTCCGCGCGGTCTCCTGGGGACACGCATGGTCCCACTGTGAGCCGATCATCCCGGGCCTGCGATCCGTGCTGCGCCACCCGGTGGAACCATCGCCTCGGTCCGCGACGTTTTCCCCGGTACACGCGCGCGTGGCCGCATTCCCGCGGCCGTCGCGCGCGTGGCTGATCACCGGGCCCCTCCCCCGCGTATTGAAGGGCCGGTGGTCCCGAGAGAAAGGCGGCGTGCGTGGACCTGCTCGACATCCTGCTGTTGCTGGTCGTCCTGGCCTACGCGGCGTCCGGTTACCGGCGCGGGCTGCTGGCGGGCTGTGTCTCGCTGGCCGGTTTCGTGGGCGGCGCGGTCGTCGGAGTGTGGATCCTGCCGTGGGTGATGGACCTGGTGACGCCGGGGACGACCCGGGCGACGGTGACGGCCGTGTTCACGGTGCTGCTGCCGGCCGTGGCGGGCCATGAGCTGGCCGGGCGGCTGGCGCTCAGGCTGCGGCGGGAGCTGGACCGGGGCCCGCTGCGGGTGGCGGACGGGGTCGGCGGGGCGGTGGCCAACTCGGTGGCCGTGCTGATCGTGGCGTGGGTGGTGGCGAGCGTGCTGGGCGCGTCCTCCTCCCCGCTGGTGACGTCGGCGATCCGGGACTCGCGGCTGCTGGGCACGGTGCAGGACGCGATGCCGGACACCACCCCGGGCTGGTTCTCCCGGGCCACGTCGGCGCTGACCGAGGCGGGTTTCCCGCAGGTCTTCAACCCGTTCGAGAACGAGTCGACCGCCGAGGTCGCCGCGCCCACCGGCGACAGCGTCACCGCGGCCGCCACCCGGGCCGCGCAGCGCAGCACGGTGAAGGTCGAGGGCGTCGCGGGCACCCAGGGCCGGGAGGGCAGCGGCTTCGTGTACGCGACGGAGCACGTGATGACCAACGCCCATGTGGTGGCCGGCATCGACGAGCCGACCGTGCGCGTGGGCGGGGTGGGACGGACGTACGAGGCGCGGGTGGTGCTCTTCGACCCGCAGAAGGACGTGGCCGTGCTGTACGTGCCGGACCTGCGGGCGCCCGTCCTGGGGTTCGACGACGACGCCGGGCGCGGCGATTCGGCGGTCGTCGCGGGCTACCCGCAGGACGGCGACCTCGACCTGCAGGCGGCGACGGTCGCCGGCCGGCTCCCGGCCCGGGGGCAGAACATCTACAACGACGCGGCGGTCACCCGTGAGATCTACTCGATCCGCTCGACCGTCCGCCCCGGCAACTCCGGCGGCCCGCTGCTGACCACGGACGGCCGGGTGTACGGCGTGGTGTTCGCGCGCTCCACCACGGACGCCGAGACCGGCTATGTGCTGACGGCGGACGAGGTGGCGGACGACGCCGGGCGCGCGGCGGACGCGACGGCGCCGGTGGACACGGGGGAACCGGTCACCTCGTAGGTCCTGTCAGACCAGCGGCCGGCCCATCATGACGTCGTCGACGTACTCGCCGTCGAGGAAGAACTCCCCCGGCTGCACGCCCTCCACGACGAAGCCCTCGGACTCGTACAGCGCCCGGGCGGCGGTGTTGTGGCCGAGCACGCGCAGGGTGATCCGGCGGGCGCCGCGCTCCCGTGCCTCCGCGACGGCGGCCCGCACCAGGGCCCGGCCCACGCCCAGGCCGCGCGCCTCCTCGGCGACGGCGAGGCCGCGGATCTGCCGTACGTGCGCGTTGGAGGGGAGCTCGGTGGCGAAGCCGAGGCGCACGTAGCCGACGAGCCGGCCCCCGTACTCGGCGACGCGGTGCTCGCGGGGGCCGGAGCGCTCGCTGAAGAACGAGTCGTACGACGGCTGCGGGGTGACGGCGTGCAGGGTGGACCAGGTCGCGCGGTCGAGGCGGGCCAGCTCTCCCTCGTCGCCGGAACGGGCGGTGCGTATGGACAGTTCGGGCATGGGGGCCACTGTACGGCCGGGTCCTGACGCCCCGGTCGTGCGTTTCGGGCCGTGCGGGGCAGGATGGACGCCATGGAACGTTCCCGAATCGCGGTGGCCGGCGCGTCCGGGCTCATCGGTGGCGCGCTGGCGCGGTCCCTGGCGGCGGACGGGCACGAGGTGGTCCGGCTGGTGCGGAGGGCGCCGCGGGCGGCGGGCGAGGTCCGCTGGGACCCGGAGCGCGGGACGGTGGACGCGGCCGGGCTCGCCGGGTGCGACGCGGTGGTGAATCTGGCCGGGGCCGGGGTCGGCGACCGGCGCTGGACGGCGGCCTACAAGGCACGGATCAGGGCCGGCCGGGTCGGGGGCACGACCGCGCTCGCCGAGGCCGTCGCCGGGCTGCCCGAGGACGTACGGCCCCGGGTGTTCCTCAACGGCAGCGCGATCGGCTACTACGGCGAGACCGGCGACCGGACGGTGGACGAGAGCGCGCCGCCGGGCGAGGGCTTCCTGCCGGAGCTGTGCGTCGAGTGGGAGGCGGCCACGACGCCGGCGCGGGAGGCGGGCGTGCGGACGGTGTTCGCACGCACCGGTCTTGTGGTGGCGCGCGGGGGCGGGGCGTGGGGCCGGCTCTTCCCGCTGTTCCGGGCCGGGCTGGGCGGACGGCTGGGCGACGGGCGCCAGTACTGGTCGTTCGTCGCGCTGCACGACGAGGTGGCCGCGTTGCGCCATCTGCTGGACGCCGACGGGCTGTCCGGGCCGTTCAACCTGACCGCGCCGCATCCGGTGACCAACCGTGAGATCACCGAGGCGATGGCGCGCGTGCTGCACCGGCCGGCGGTGTTCGCGGTGCCGGCACCGGTGCTGCGGACGGTGCTCGGGGAGCTGGCCGGGGATGTCCTCGGCAGCGCCCGGGTGCTGCCGGCACGGCTGCTGGAGTCCGGCTTCCGGTTCGCGTTCCCCCGGATCGAGGGGGCGGTCCGGGCGGCGCTGTGAGCGCGCCCGCGTGACCACGATCCGCCCGGAACCGGTCCGGCTCCGAGCCCTCTGCGACCACATCGTGCCCATCCGGCGTGCGTATGCGACCGTCGTGCGCCCGTGCTCTGTCCATGCGCGACTGACCAGGCGCTCGGCCACGGACCTAACCTCGACCAGAACCCGGGTATCCCTGGGGCCTGTTGAGGGCATGACGTCTCCAGCGCCCGCGCAACCTCGAGGAGGGGCACGTGCTCGAACCCACGTACCAGGCGGACGTCGTCGTCGTGGGAGCCGGGGTCGCCGGACTCTCCGCGGCGCGACGACTGACCAGCGCAGGAGTCACCACCATGGTCCTGGAGGCCGCCCATGAGGTGGGCGGCCGGATGGCGACCGAGAAGATCGACGGCTTCCGGCTCGACCGGATCGGACGGTTGCTGTCCACGGCGTATCCCGAGCTGCGGCCGGCCGCGGGCCTCGACGGGCTGGTGCTGCGGCCCTTCGCACCCGGTGTCCTGCTGCACAGCGACGGACGGCACCATCGTGCGGGCGTGCAGCCGGGCGCGAGGGGGGCACGGAGCGCCAGGGGCGCGCTCCATGCCGTGCGCGCCCTGGCGAGCGCCCCACGGCCGGGAGGCGGACCCAGAAGGCCGGTGGCCGTGCCCGGACGGCAGGTGTCCGTGCCCCGCAGCCGCACCGGCGCCCCGCTGGGCACGGCGGTCGACCAGGCCCGCCTGGGCGCCGCGTTCAGCAGGCTCGCGAGCACGCCGGTGGAACGGCTGCTGGCCCGGCCCGAGACGACGGCGGCCGAGGCGCTGCCGGCCCGGGGCCTGCCCGCCCGGACCATCGACGGTTTTCTGCGCCCCCTGCTCGCCGCCCTGCTGTGCGATCCGGATCTCACCACGTCCAGCCGGTGCGCGGATCTGGCGCTGCGGGCGTTCGCGAGCGGACGGCTGTGTGTGCCGGAGGGCGGTGCCGAGGCGCTGCCGCGGCAGCTGGCGCGGACGCTGCCGCCGGGCACGGTGCACACGGGGGTGCGGGTCACCTCCGTGTCGACGACCTCGGTGACCACCGCGGAACACGGGGAGTTCCGGTGCGGCGCGGTGCTGGTCGCGACCGGGGCGCGGGCCGCCGCCGAGCTGCTGCCCGGGCTGCGGGTGCCGGACTTCCACCCCGTGACGGTGGTGCACCACAGCACCGACGAGGCCCCGGGGACCGGTGCCTCGCTGCTGCTCGACGCCGAGCGGGGCGGGCCGGTGGCGCACACGGCGGTCGTCAGCCGGGTCGACCCGTCCCGGGCCCCGGCCGGGCGCACGCTGGTCAGCTCGACGGTCCTGGGGCCGCCCGCACCGGGGATCGACACGGCCGTACGCATGCACCTGGCCCGGCTGTACGGCGTGTCGACGGCGCGCTGGGAGACGCTGGGTGTGCACCACACCGCGGAGGCGGTGCCGGCGATGCGGCCGCCGCACGATCTGCGGCGGCCCGTGCGGTTGCTGGCGGGCCTGTACGTCTGTGGTGACCACCGGGACACCGGGACGGTGCAGGGGGCGTTGCACTCGGCGCACCGGGCGTCGGCGGCGATCCTGACGGACCTGGGGGCGGACCGGTCGATGCATACGGCGGATCCGGTGCCGAGCGTTCGCGCGGCGTGAGCCGGGGGTCGGGCGCGCGGTCCGGCGCCTTGCGGGTGCCCCGCGTTGGTGGGGGCCGGGGATGGGGTTGCGCGGCCCGGCGCTTGCGGGGTGCCGTCGCGCCCACCCGTGCCGCCCCAGCGGCACGACTGCCCGCGGGAGCGGCCGGGGCGGGGCACCACTGCCCACGGGAGCGGCCGGGGCGGGGTCGTCAGCCGTACGCCGCGATCTTGTCGCGGTACGTGCGCACGGGAGCCGCGTCCCGGTACGGCTCCAGCTTCCGTTCGAAGTCACGGACGTACTCGACGGCCCGCACCGACCGCATCTCCGCCGCCTGACCGGCCGCCTCGGCGGCCAGCTGGCACGCCTGGTCCAGCTCCCCCAGACCGAGCCGGGCGGTCGCCAGCACCATCCGGCAGAAGAGCCGGCTACGGGCGTACCCCGGCGCCCGCAACTGCAGCGACCGCTCCGCGTGCTGTGCGGCGGCCCGGAACTGCTGCAGGTCCCGGTGGCAGTGCCCGAACTCGTCGGCGAGCTGCGCCTCGTCGAAGAAGCGCGCCCAGTACGGAACCTCGTCACCGGGCCGCGCCCCCTCCAGCGCCCGCTCCGCGCGCACCAGCGCGGCCGTGCAGGCACGCACCTCCCCCAGCACCCCGTGCCCCCGTGCCTCGGCCGCGTGCAGCAGCGCCTGCACCACCGGCGGACCGGACCCGCCCGCCCCCTGCTGGGCCACCCGTGCCAGCTGCACGGCCTCCCGCCCGTGCCCGAGGTAGACGGCCTGCCGGCTCATGGTGACCAGGACGTACGCGCCGTAGGGCCGGTCCCCCGCCGCCTGCGCCAGCCGGAGCGCCTGCACGAAGTACCGCTGCGCGAGCCCGTGCGCGGCGATGTCGTACGACGTCCAGCCGGCCAGCCGGGTCAGATCCGCGGCGGCCGCGAACAGCCGGCGGCCGGTCTGCTCGCCGTACGTGCCGCGCAGCATCGGCTCGCACTCGTGCTCCAGGTACCGCACGAGTGCCTGGCGGGCGTGCCCGCCGCCGTACGCGTCGTCGAGCGTGCGGAACAGCTCACCGACCGAACGCAGCGCCGCGATGTCACCTCCGGTGACCCGGTGACCCGGACCGCGTTCGGCCGTGGAACGCCGGCGCGCGAGCGGTTCGGCCGGCCGGACCGACGGCCTGCCCTGCGCCGGAACCCGTACCGGCGGCTCCGCCCGGGCCACCTTCTCGTCCGCCCGCCCGATCAGCCAGTCCCGGCTCGGCACGACCAGCCCCGCCGAGGTGAAGGCGATCTTCCGCAGCTCGGCGTGGCTGCCGGAGTCCTTGCGCCACAGCCCGCTGACGATGTCGACGGCCTCCTCGGGGGCGGCGGCGAACTCCAGCCCCGCGTAGACCGGCGCACAGGCGTCCAGCCCGAGGTCCTGTGCGGTCAGGCGGCGGCCCAGACGCCGGGTGAAGACCTCGGCGATCAGTGCCGGTGTGGTGCCCCTGGGCTGCTGCCCGCGCAGCCAGCGGGTGACGGACGTCTTGTCGTATCTCAGGTCGAGCCCGTGTTCGAGACCGAGCTGGTCCACGCGACGGGCGAGTCCCGCGTTGGAGAACCCCGCTTCTGCGATGAGCGCGGCGAGTTGTCGGTTGGGGGTGCGCTGCGCGGGTCGTTCCGTCATCTGCGGTGCGGTCTCCTGCCTTCCGGCTGAGCGAGGTGCCCGGATTGCTTGTGAGCAGCCCTTATGGCCACACGGACGGCGCGAATGTAGCGGAGAGTAAACACCCGATCGCGGACTTCGACCGGCATTCATCCGATCGTGTGAGGATTGCCCCGAAAGCTGACGGCCCGCACCCGCCCGACCCCTCGGCCGGCCCCGGCCGAGCCGCCCGGGCGGCCGCCCACCGACACCCACTCGAACGGTCGTACAGTGGCGTGGGCGCGTTTCGTGCCTGACGACCTTCTAGGGAGGCGCTTGCCGTGAGCGAGTTGCGGTTCGTGCGAATGGGCTTCGGGGCCGAGGCCGTGGACTACCGGCTGGCCTGGGACGAGCAGCGCCGGGTGCACGCGGCACGGTTCGCCGACGAGGTGCCCGACACCGTGATCCTCCTGGAGCACCCCCCGGTCTACACGGCCGGCCGCCGCACCGAGGCGAGCGAGCGCCCTCTCGACGGCACCCCGGTCATCGACGTGGACCGCGGCGGCAAGATCACCTGGCACGGCCCCGGCCAGCTGGTGGGCTACCCGATCCAGAAGCTGCCCCGCCCGGTGGACGTGGTCGCGCACGTCCGCCGCCTGGAGGAGGCCCTGATCCGCACCTGCGCGGAGTTCGGCCTGGAGACCACCCGGGTCGAGGGCCGCAGCGGGGTGTGGGTGCTGGGCGACCCGGTGGAGCAGCGCCCCGCGCTCGGCGGACTCTCCCTGGACTTCGACCCCCGGCTCACCGACGACGAGTTCGACCCCCGCCTCAACGGCCCGGAGTACGCGCCCTCCAACGCCGGCCAGCGCCGCGAGGACCGCAAGATCGCCGCGATCGGCATCCGTGTGGCCAAGGGCGTCACGATGCACGGTTTCGCGCTGAACGTGAACCCCGACAACAAGTGGTTCGACAAGATCATCCCGTGCGGCATCCGCGACGCGGGCGTCGCCTCCCTGGCGAACGAGCTGGGCCGCGACATCACGATCGCCGAGGTGCTCCCCGTCGCGGAGCGCCACCTCCGGGAGATCCTGGGGAACGCGGAACCGAAGCCCCGGGCGATCGAGAAGACACCGGCACGGAACAGCCTGACCGGCGTTTGAGGACAAGGCCCGTTCAGGGCCGGAGCGGGGGCCGGGGGCGGCAGTGCCCAGCGGTCCAACACCCACGCCGGGTTTCAAATCAACGGGCGTACCCTTGAGGACGCCGAAGAATCAAACGCTAGGGAGCCGGTCGTGTCCGCAGTCGCACCCGACGGACGCAAGATGCTGCGCCTGGAGGTCCGCAACAGCCAGACCCCCATCGAGCGCAAGCCCGAGTGGATCAAGACCCGGGCGAAAATGGGCCCCGAGTACTCCAAGATGCAGAACCTCGTCAAGAGCGAAGGCCTGCACACGGTCTGCCAGGAAGCCGGCTGTCCGAACATCTACGAGTGCTGGGAGGACCGCGAGGCGACCTTCCTCATCGGCGGCGACCAGTGCACCCGGCGCTGCGACTTCTGCCAGATCGACACCGGCAGGCCCGAGGCGCTCGACCGTGACGAGCCGCGCCGCGTGGGCGAGTCCGTGGTCACCATGGACCTGAACTACGCCACCATCACCGGCGTCGCCCGCGACGACCTGGAGGACGGCGGCGCCTGGCTGTACGCCGAGACCGTGCGCCAGATCCACGCGCAGACGGCGGACCGCGCGGACGGCCGCACCAAGGTCGAGCTGCTCGCCCCCGACTTCAACGCCGTCCCCGAGCAGCTGGCGGAGGTCTTCTCCTCCCGCCCCGAGGTCTTCGCGCACAACGTCGAGACGGTGCCCCGGATCTTCAAGCGGATCCGTCCCGGCTTCCGCTACGACCGCTCCCTGAAGGTCATCACCGACGCCCGTGACTACGGTCTGGTCACCAAGTCGAACCTGATCCTCGGCATGGGCGAGACCCGCGAGGAGGTCAGCGAGGCGCTGAAGCAGCTGCACGACGCCGGCTGCGAGCTGGTCACCATCACGCAGTACCTGCGGCCCTCCGTGCGCCACCACCCCGTCGAGCGCTGGGTGAAGCCGCACGAGTTCGTGGAACTGAAGGAGGAGGCCGAGCAGATCGGCTTCTCCGGTGTGATGTCCGGCCCGCTGGTCCGCTCCTCGTACCGCGCCGGCCGCCTGTACCGGATGGCGGTCGAGCTGCGTCAGTCAGCTGCTCCGCAGCGGGGGGGCGCGTACGCGGCCTCCCAGGCCGTCTGACGCACTCCCGGAGCGGTCCGGCGCTCCGCCACCGACAGGGTGTGAATTCACACACAAGGCGCTACCCGCCGGTAATGGCCGAGACGACGCGGTCCCGACAGTCCTCGCAGATGAGGGCACAGGTCGGGACCGCGTCGGCGTTCCGGACCCGGCCACCGAGGCTTCATGCCTGTTTGACCGGCCGGTCACGCCCTGGTAACACCAGTCAGTGAGCCTGGAATCACAGCACGTAGACCCCTACCCGCCCGCACCGAGGGAGACCTCCACCATGCAGGCCGCGCCCGTCCGCGCCACCGCCGTCCCGTCCTTCACCACCGCACTGCGCGCCGTCGAGTCGCTGCTGATGAGCGGCGGCCAGCGCACCGCCCGCCGCAACGCCTGGACCTCGGTGCTGGAGGACCGCCGTCGCGCCAAGGACCGGGTCGAGGCACAGCGCGTCCTCGACCAGAGCCCGGGCACCCCGGCCCTGGGCGCTCCGTCCCTGACGACCCGCCCCTGACCCACCGCCCCCGGCGGGGCCACGTAGACTTCATGACATGGCGAGGAAGGAAACCGCAGCGGACGCTGCGAACCCCGGGCGACTGAAACAGATTGCCCTGACCTACAAGATGACCCGCAGGGCCGACAAAAAGATCGGTCTTGTACTCGCGGCTGTCGGAATCGTCACCTTCGGTGTCTTCCTCGCGATCGGTTTCTTGCTCGGATACCCCATCTATCTCGGCATCCTGGGCCTCCTGTTCGCCTTCCTCGCGACGGCGATCGTCTTCGGACGCAGGGCCGAGCGGGCCGCCTTCGGGCAGATGGAGGGACAGCCGGGCGCCGCCGCGGCCGTGCTCGACAACATCGGCCGGGGCTGGACGACGACCCCCGCGGTGGCGATGAACCGCAGCCAGGACGTGGTGCACCGCGCGGTCGGCAAGGCCGGCATCGTGCTGGTCGCCGAGGGCAACCCGAACCGGGTGAAGAGCCTGCTGGCCGCCGAGAAGAAGAAGATGAACCGCATCGTCGCGGACGTCCCGGTGCACGACCTGATCGTGGGCACCGGCGAGGGCCAGGTCGAGCTGAAGAAGGTCCGTACGACCATGCTCAAGCTGCCCCGCGTGCTCACCGGCCCGCAGGTCACCGCGACCAACGACCGGCTGCGCGCCCTGGGTGACCTGATGAGCAACATGCCGCTGCCGAAGGGCCCGATGCCCAAGGGCATGAAACTGCCGAAGGGCGGCGGGCCGAGGGGCCGCTGACCCACCCTTTCCTCCACGACTTCCTCTACGACGACGGGGGCGCCGGAATCACTTCCGGCGCCCCCGTCGCGGTATCCCGTCGTATCCGTCGGGAGTGGGTGTCAGATCCGCACCTCGACCGTGCGGGCCAGCCGGTCGTGCAGGCCGCGGCCGTCGCGGTCCCAGACGAGCGCGGGGACGGCGAGGCACAGCAGCGCGGAGCGCACCAGGCCGCGCAGCGGCTGGACCCGGCCGGTCCCGAGGGCGACCACCCGCAGCCCGAACAGACGCTTGCCGGGCGTGAAGCCGACCGTGCCGACGGTGAGGACGCTCAGCACGAGGAACACCAGCAGCGCCCAGTTGCCGGTCGCCTGTCCGTCGTAGCCGTCGGTGATCAGGCCGTATGCGATCAGGACGCACAGACCCCAGTCCACGGCGAGGGCGCCGAGCCTGCGGCCGGGGCGTGCGATCGAGCCCGGTCCGTCCTCCGGCAGCCCCAGCTGCTCCCCCCGGTAGCCGAACTCGGCACCGGCGTCCTCCAGGGCCGCGCGGGGCCCGGAGAGCCATGATCCGATTGCTTGCCTGTTGTCCACCCGTCCACGGTACTGCGCCCGGATATGACCACAGGACGGCGGGGTGCGCCGGGACTACCGTGGGAGAGGAGCCGGTTAACTTGTGCGAAACAAATGGGTCACGCCCGAGAAATGACCCGTCCCTAGGGTCGAGTGCAGCGTGTGCCACCCGCACCGGCCACACGAACGATCTACCACCCCGGCGGGACGGTCGGGAGTAGGAGGAGCTGGATGTTCCAGAACGCCGACGACGCCAAGAAGTACCTCGCGGACGAGGACGTCAAGTTCATCGACGTCCGGTTCTGCGACCTCCCGGGTGTGATGCAGCACTTCACGATCCCTGCCGAGGCGTTCGACCCGGACGAGGAGCTGGCGTTCGACGGATCGTCGATCCGTGGCTTCCAGGCCATCCACGAGTCCGACATGGCGCTGCGCGCGGACCTGTCCACCGCCCGTGTCGACCCGTTCCGCCGCGACAAGACGCTGAACGTCAACTTCTTCATCCACGACCCGATCACGGGCGAGCAGTACTCCCGCGACCCGCGCAACGTGGCCAAGAAGGCCGAGGCCTACCTCGCCTCCACCGGTATCGCGGACACCGCGTTCTTCGGTCCCGAGGCCGAGTTCTACGTCTTCGACAGCGTGCGCTTCAAGACGTCCGAGAACGAGTCCTTCTACCACATCGACTCCGAGGCGGGCGCCTGGAACACCGGTGCGCTGGAGGACAACCGCGGTTACAAGGTCCGCTACAAGGGCGGCTACTTCCCGGTCCCGCCGGTCGACCACTTCGCCGACCTGCGCGCCGAGATCTCCCTGGAGCTGGCCAAGTCCGGGCTGCAGGTCGAGCGCCAGCACCACGAGGTGGGCACCGCCGGCCAGGCCGAGATCAACTACAAGTTCAACACGCTGCTCGCGGCCGCCGACGACCTGCAGCTCTTCAAGTACATCGTGAAGAACGTCGCCTGGCGCAACGGCAAGACCGCGACCTTCATGCCCAAGCCGATCTTCGGTGACAACGGCTCCGGCATGCACGTCCACCAGTCGCTGTGGGCGGGCGGCGACCCGCTCTTCTACGACGAGCAGGGCTACGCCGGCCTGTCGGACATGGCCCGCTACTACATCGGCGGCATCCTCAAGCACGCGCCGTCGCTGCTGGCCTTCACCAACCCGACGGTGAACTCGTACCACCGTCTGGTGCCGGGCTTCGAGGCGCCGGTGAACCTGGTGTACTCGCAGCGCAACCGCTCCGCCGCGATGCGCATCCCGATCACCGGGTCGAACCCGAAGGCCAAGCGCGTCGAGTTCCGCGCCCCGGACGCCTCCGGCAACCCCTACCTGGCCTTCTCGGCGCTGCTGCTGGCAGGTCTGGACGGCATCAAGAACAAGATCGAGCCGGCCGAGCCGATCGACAAGGACCTCTACGAGCTGGCTCCCGAGGAGCACGCCAATGTGGCCCAGGTCCCGACCTCCCTCGGTGCCGTCCTCGACCGCCTCGAGGCCGACCACGAGTTCCTCCTCCAGGGCGACGTCTTCACGCCGGACCTGATCGAGACGTGGATCGACTTCAAGCGCACCAACGAGATCGCCCCGCTGCAGCTCCGCCCGCACCCGCACGAGTTCGAGCTCTACTTCGACGTGTGACCGGGCCACGGCGCCCCCGCCTCTGGTTCCTCCAGGGCGGGGGCGCCGTCGTGTGTCCGGAAAGCTTCCCTCTCCGCGCCCGGAGAGGGATCCTTGGTCTGACACCGTTGTTCGAGAGAAAGTCACGGGGATGTCCGAACGGGACGACACGGAGCGGGAGTTCGACATCAAGTGGGCGGACGGTGCCGCGCACAAGGAGCCGTCGGCCCGGGCCCGGATGCTCGCCGCCCGCTGGAAGGACAACCCGCCCGGACCCGTCCCGTTCCGCGGCGAACCGGAGTACCGGGGATCGTCCGGCCGCTCGTCGTGGGTCTCGACGGCCGTGGTGCTCGGCTGCGTCGTGGCGGTGATCGTGCTGCTCGGCTACATCGACTTCCGCCCGTACTGATCCCGCCGACGCGGTATCCACCGGACCTCTGGTGCGCGTACCCGCCCGCCCGTGCACCGGCTACTCGGTCTGGGCGACGGCGACCGTCGGTGAGGTCCGGGAGGCGCGGAGGGCGGGCACCATTCCCGCGGCGGCGGTCACCAGGACGAGGGCGGTGAGGGCCCCCGCGAGTTGCCCTGCGGGGACGCTGAACGGGGCGCTCGTCTCGGCGACGCGGACCACCAGCCAGGAGTACGGCAGGCCGAGCGCCAGACCGAGCACTCCCCCCAGTACGCCGTAGAGCGCGCATTCCACCGTGACCATGCGGTGCACGGCCGCTCCACTGAGTCCCAGGGCCCGCAGCAGCCCGAACTCACGCTTGCGTTCGACGACGGTGAGGCTCGCCGTGGTCGCGACTCCGGCGACCGCCACGAGGACGGTCAGTCCCAGGACCATGATCACTGTCGTGGCCATCGTCCGCAGGTCGTCCGACTCGCCGGCCTGTCCGGCCGAGGTCTCGGCGATGACGCGGCCGTCGCCGCGCTCCGGACCGGTCAGCGTGCCGGTGATGGCCCGCTGCGCGCGTATCCGCCCCCGAGCGCCGTCCTCCGAGGCGTTGGCGGTGACCGTGGTGGGCGCCGCGCCCACTCCCATACGGGTGAGATCCGCGGCGGGGACGAAGAAGTTCCCTCCGTAGGGGCCGGCTCCGGGCAGCGTCGCCGCCACGGTGAGGTGGACGGGGCGGCCCTCGAACCTCAACGTCACGCGGTCGCCCGCCCGGACGCCGAGCTGGTGGGCGTGGTCGGCGTCCACGACGACGTGGGCGGGGCCGAGGTCGTCGAGGGAGCCGGTACGGGCGGTCAGGCCCACGCCGGAGCGGACGGTGCCGAGGTCGAGGTCGGAGACCGTCGCGCTGCGGGTGCCCTCGATGACCTCCGCCGTGCGGAACGCGGTCACGTCGGCCAGTTCGGGGTGAGAGGTCAGGTCGGCGGCCAGCGACCGGTCCAGCGACTCGCTGTCTCTCGCGTACAGGGAGAAGTCGGCGGGTGCCTCCACCGCCTGCCGGTACCGCTCGTAGGCGTTCAGGGAGGCGAGGCAGGTCAGGGTCGAGCCGACCAGGCAGACGCCGAGGGCCACGACGACCGAGACCGAGGCCGCCCTGCCCGGCGCGCCCCCGACGCCCGCGACCGCGAGCCGGCCGGCCGCACCGGTGCGGCGCAGTGGCACGGCGACGGCCGACAGCACCGGCCGGACCAGACGGGGACCGAGGGCGATCAGGGCCAGGAAGGCCAGCCCGCCCGAGAGCACCACGACGGTCAGCGCCGCGAACCGGTCGTACTCCGTGTCGCCCGGCTGGGGCAGTCCGCCGTACTGCCGCCAGGCGAGCAGCGCGGCGCCCGCCGCGCACAGCAGGCCCAGCAGGGTCCGGCCGATGCCGCTCGCCGCGCCCTCCCCGGACGCCGCGCTCCGCAGTGCTTGCAGCGGGGAGACCCGTGAGGCGGACAGGGACGGGGCCAGGACCGCCAGGACCGCCAGCAGGCCGGTGCCGAGAACGGTGAGAACGGCCTCCGTCGGAGGAACCTGGGAGGGGACGGACAGGTCGTGCCCGAACCGCCCGGCGACCGGGGGGACGAGCTGCCCGCAGCCCCAGGCCGCCAGCACACCGGTCGTGCCGGCCAGCAGGCCGACCACCGCCCCTTCGACGACGAGCGCGGCGGCGAGCCGTCGCGGGGTCGCCCCGATGGCGCGCAGCAGCGCCAGCTGGCGTACGCGCCGTGCGAAGACGATGCGGAAGGTGGAGGTCGCGACGAGAACGGCCGCGCCGACGGCGACGGCGAGGAAGACGGTGACCAGTTCCAGGGTGTCCTTCGCCTCCGCGACCGCCTCGCGGGCCTCCTGGTCCCGCACCTCGTCCCCGGACCGCACCTGCGCTCCGGGCACCGCCTGCCGGATCCGCTCCGCCGGCTCCGCGGAGAGGGAACCGGACGCGGAGGACGCGGTGTCGGTACGGATGTCGATGCGGGAATAGCCCGACACGCCGAGCAACTCCCCGAGTCGAGGGCCGGGGGCGTACCCGGTGGGCTCCGTGTCGTCCGTGGCGGTGCTGCGGACGATGCCGCTGACCTCGACCGTCACCCGTCGGGTGCCGTCGCCGTCGGCTTCGGGCTGCAGCAGGGTGAGCGACGATCCCGGAGCGAGATCGTATTCCCGCGCGGCCTGCGTGTTGACGGCGAGCCGGCCCGGGCCGGAGGGATACGCGCCGTCGAGCAGCCGGACTTCCGCCAGGGCGCCGGTGCCCGGGTCCGCGGACAGAGCGAGGTAGCGTTCGACGGCGCTGCCGTCCAGCGGTGTGCCGCCCTCCATCCGGCCGACGGCCTCGGTGACTCCGGGCGTCTCGCGGATCTCGCGGAGGCGGGCCTCGCCGATGTCCTCCCCGTCGTCGCCGGGCGTGACCACCAGCGACACCGCTTCGGGTGTTCCGCGGAACTTCTCGACGACGGTCGCGGTGATGATCTGCTGGGCCATGACGGCCCCGAAGACGACGAATGCCGCGATCAGCAGCGACAGTCCGGTCGCCGCGAACCGTCCGGGCCGCCGCAGGAGCTCCGCCACCTGGGAGCCCAGGACGGTCGCACGCCACGGGTTCCTCATCGCCGCCTCCCCATGACGTCGGTGGCGAGTGCGGCGGTCCGCCCGGCGGGGGCGGCGTGCTCGTCCTGCACGACGCGTCCGTCCGCGAGGGTCAGCACCCGGTCCGCGTACCGCGCGGCCGCGGGGTCGTGGGTGACCATCACGACCGACTGGCCGAGGTCGTCGACGGACCGGCGCAGCATGGTGAGTACTTCGGCGCCGGCCCGGGAGTCGAGGTTGCCGGTGGGTTCGTCGGCGAAGACCACGGCCGGCCGGGCCACCAGCGCCCGGGCCACGGCGACCCGCTGCTGCTGGCCGCCGGACAGCTCGGCGGGGCGGTGCGACACCCGGTGGGTGATGCCGAGGACTTCGCAGAGGTGGTCCACCAGGGCACGGTCGGGACGCCCGCCGGACATGGTGACGGGCAGCACGATGTTCTCGTAGGCCGTCAGTTGCGGCAGCAGGTTGAACGACTGGAAGACGAACCCGATCCGCTCCCGGCGCACCCGGGTCAGCTGCCGGTCGGACAGTCCGGTGATCTCCGTTCCGTCCAGGACGATGCTGCCGGAGGTGACGGTGTCGAGTCCGGCGGCGCAGTGCATCAGGGTCGACTTCCCCGACCCGGAGGGGCCGACGACGGCGGTGAACCGGGCGCGCCGGATGCCGACGGACACCTCGTCGAGGGCCCGTACCTCGGCGGTGCCCTGACGGTAGGTCTTCACCAGGGCGGTGGCGGTGATGACGTCGTCCGGTGTGTGGCCGCGGACGGCGGTATGGACAGCCATGGGGACGGTTCCCGCGATCCGGGTCAGGAGCCGAGCGGCGGCATGGACAGGGTGACGCCGGAGTCCGAGCAGTGTCCCCGCGCGTCCTCCTGGAGGTTCTTCACGTCCTTCGCGGACGGCGCTTCGGGGGACTTCTTGGCGGTCTCGACCGCCCATCCCTCGTACCGGGAGATCTTGGCTCCGAGGTAGCCGTCCTTCATCTGCGCGCGACGCTCGTCACCGGTTTCCTTCCACCACTTCTCCGCGTCCGGCACGGGGCCGGTGGAGACCTCCTCGGCCTCGGTGACGATGCGCTGCGCCAGCCGGCAGTCCTCGGCGGACGCCTGGCTGAGCTCGTTGCGGTCCTGCCACCAGTACCCCGCCCCGGCGGCCAGGGCCGCGACGATCACGGCCGTGGCCGCACCGATGACGAGACGGTTCCGCCTGCGGTTCTGCGTGGTGGGCGTGGTGTTCATCGAATCCTCCAGTGTCTTCTCGGCCGCGTTCGGCGACAGTGAGAAGTCTGGAGTCCGGCGGCCTGCCGGACATCGGCCACGAATCCGAGATCGGACGCGGCGGATCTGGCACGCCGGCCGGGGTGGTTCCTGCACCCCCGGGGGCAGAACCCGGCGGCGCCTCTGCACCCTCAGGGGGAGGGACGGACCAGTCCGGACTCGTAGGCGAACGCGACGGCCTGGGCACGGTCCCGCAGATGCAGTTTCGCCATGAGGTTGCCCAGGTGCGTCTTCACCGTGGCCCCCGCGACGTACAGCTCCGCCGCGATCTCGGCGTTGGACAGTCCCCGGGCGACCAGGGCGAGCACGTCCCGCTCGCGCGCGGTGAGGACGTCCAGCCGTTCGGCCTGTCCGTTCGCCGGTGCCAGCCGGTCCGAGACCCGGTCGAGGAGCAGCCGGGTAATACGCGGCGCCACCACCGACTCCCCCGCGGCCAGGACCCGGATGGCGTTCACGACCTCCGTGGCGGGAGCGTTCTTCAGCAGGAAGCCGCCGGCTCCGGCGCGCAGCGCCGCGAACGCGTCCTCGTCGTTGTCGAAGGTGGTCAGCACCAGCACGCCGGGCGGATCGTCCAGCCGCATGAGCTGCTCCGTGGCCTGGATGCCGTCCATGACGGGCATGCGGATGTCCATGATGACGACGTCCGCCTCGACCTTCCGCAGCAGGTCGAGGGCGTCCGCCCCGTTCTCCGCCTCACCGACGACCTCGATGTCGTCCTGACCGGCCAGCACCATGGAGAAACCGGCCCGGATCAGCGGCTGGTCGTCCACCACGGCCACCCGGATCGGCCTGTCTGCCTGCGTCATCACTTCGTCCTTGTCGGAATCGAGGCACGTACGTGCCATCCGCTGCCGAGCCGGGGGCCGGCCTCGAAGCTGCCGCCGGCGAGCTCCGCCCGTTCCCGCATCCCCACGAGTCCATTTCCTCCGGAGCGACCGCCGACGCCACGGCCGGCGAGGGTGCCCGCTCCGTCGTCGACCACACTGATCAGCAGTGTGCCCGGCTCCTCACTGAGCCGGATGTCGACCCCGGCCCCGGCTCCGGCGTGGCGGAGCACGTTCGTGAGGCACTCCTGGACGATACGGAAGGCCGTCATCTCCTCCGCCGGCGACAGCCGTCCTTCGCCGACCTCAACGGACACGTCCACGGTCAGCCCGGCGGTCCGTGCACGTTCGGCGACGACCTCGATCTCGTCAAGAGTGACCAGGCGCCGTGGCGGATCGCTGTCGGCGGGGTCCGGGTTTCCCTCGCGCAGCACCCGGACGATGCGGTGCATGTCGTCGATCGCGTCCCGGCCCGTGGCGGCGATCGTCTTCAGCGCGGACTGAGCCATGTCCGGCGACTTCCGCAGCACGGACTCGGCGCCGTCGGCCTGGAGGATCATCACGGCCAGGCTGTGCGCCACCACGTCGTGCAGTTCACGGGCGATCTCGGCCCGCTCCCGGGCCGCGGCCAGCCGGACGCGCTGCTCCTGTTCCCGCTCGACGTGCCAGGCGCGGGCCGCCTGGCTCTCGGCGTAGAGGCGCCGCGTGTGCAGGGCGAAGGCCGTCAGCCAGACCATCAGCGTCAGCCCCCAGAAGACCAGGAGCGATTCGAGATCGACGAACGGCTCGATGCCGAGGGCCGGCATCCCCACCGTCCCGGCCGCCACGGCCAGCAGCACCGCGGCGCCCGCGAGATACGGCATCCGGGTGGTCCGGGAATGGTGGACGACCGACATCATGGCGAACAGCACGGCCACGTCGTACGAGGCGGGCGCCGACGCCAGCGGGAGGTCGGGCAGGTCGTACAGGACGAACTGGACGACGCCCAGCGCCAGGACGACCGCCATCACCGTGGCGGGGAACCGTCTGCGGGCCAGCAGGCTCAGTGCCATCAACCCGCCCAGGAGCAGGTCGTACTCGCCGCCGTAATAATCCGCGGCCACCAGGACCACCAGCGCGATACCGATGTCGCAGGCCCGGGCGACGGCGCGTCCGTACCGGCCGGACAGCGTCATCCAGGACGACGGGACCGGGACCGCCCTCTCCTCAGTCAACCGTCGTACCTTTCTCCTCCGGCAGGGGCGCCGACGCGTGGCCTGCCGGCACAAGTGCCGCCGGACCGCAGGGATTTCGGGGTGAGGACGGTGCCCTCACCCGCCCATCTTGCCTCAGCGCGCGGCCGGCGTGCGGCACGGCGGTGCCGGGCGCCTCACGCGTGGAGGCCGCCCGGCACCGGTCCGGAACTCAACGGTTGTAACGCATGAACGCGCGCACCATGTGGCACGTGGTGTCCGACGGCGGGTGGACGCCGATCAGTGCCGCCGTGGTGCGGATCCTCTCGTTACGGGCCTGGTTGGGCAGGTAGACGCCGGAGTCGAGCAGGGCGATGGCGAGGCGCATCGCCTTGAGCCGACGGTTGTGGGTGACGTACCACTCGCGCGGGCGGCCCGCCGGCAGGGCGTGCTTCTCCACCGGGGCACAGGGCAGTTCGAGCAGCACGGGACGCTTCGCGGTGGACTGGGTGGGCAGGGGCTTCGGCTTCAGTGCGGCAGCGGGCACGGGCATCCTCCTGTCGCGGTCGGGGCGGCTCGCCGAGGTCCACGACGACCCCGGCGACTCCCTCGAACACTGCTTACAGTTTACTACCCGACACTGACAATCAGCAGACCTGCAGGAGCCAATAAATCCGCTGGTGAGCACGGGTTTTGCCGCTGCGTCACATCGGTCCCGCGGGACACGCGTGAGGGCCAAAGAATTCGAACAACCAGAGTGGCGGCGTACCGTGGGCGGCATGGAGATCTGGATCAATCCCGCCTGTTCCAAGTGCCGTAGCGCCATCAGCCTGCTCGATGCCGAGGGGGCCGAGTACACCGTGCGGCGGTATCTGGAGGACGTGCCGGGCGAGGACGAGATCCGGGCGGTGCTGGAGCGGCTCGGGCTGGAGCCGTGGGACATCACCCGGACCCGGGAGGCCGTCGCGACGGAGCTGGGGATCGAGGAGTGGGCGCGGGACGCCGGTACGCGGGACCGCTGGATCGCGGCGCTCGCCTCGCATCCCAAGCTGATCCAGCGACCGATCATCACGGCGGACGACGGCACGGCGGTCGTGGGCCGCACGGAGGGGGCCGTACGGGACGCCCTCTCCCGCTGACAGCCGTGTGACGCAGGCCACTTCGCCGAGTTGACGCGACCGCTGAGCAACTCCGTTCGGTATCTCGTACATAGCGCCGTACGCTCCCCCTACCTCTTCAGGAGGCGCGCATGTCGCGCAGGAGAAGTCTCGGCCCGAAGAAGAAGCTCGCGCTGTTGCTGAGCGCCGCGACGGTGGCGGGAGGCGGGGCCTTCGTCATGGCGAACACGTCGAACGCCGCGCCGCCGCCGACCACCAGGTCGGCGGCGGACTCGACCGTCTGTCGGGGTCTCGCCACCGCGCTCGGCAACAACCAGAAGTTCATCGAGGGCCAGCGGGCCGCCCCCGACGCGCAGTCCGAGGCGCGGATCGCCAACCGCGAGGCGGTCATCGACCAGATCCGGCTCCAGCAGGAGGCGTCCGGGTGCACGGTGGGGGAGTCGGCTCAGGACTCCCAGGCCGCGCAGCCGGAGCAGCCCGCCCCCTCGCAGCCGGCTCCCTCGCAGCCGGTCGCGGAGGAGGAGGGCGCGCAGGCCTCCGGTGAGCAGGTGTGCAACGGGTCGACCGTCACCCTCTCCGGCGAGGACGGCGCCCCGGCCGCGTCCAGCAACCAGTTCCCGGCCGGTACGAAGCTGAAGGTCACCAACCTGGACAACAACAAGTCCACGACGGTGGAGGTCACCTCCGTCTCCGGCAGCTGCGTACTGCTCAACAACGCGGCCTTCGAGCAGGTCCGCGAGGCCGGCAAGTTCCTGATCCGCCGGGCGGTGATCGAGAAGGTGGGCTGACACCGGGGTTCGTCGCGGATTCCCGGGGCCCGCCGCTCCCCTCCACCGGGGCGGCGGGCCCGCCCGCGCCCCTCCCACCCGGGCCGTCCCTCCTCCCGCGTGCTCACACGGTGAGGTGGGACACAGCGGGGTCAGGTAACACGGGGTTCACATTCGGGCAATGGCCGGGAAATCGCCTGTTGACAGGCTGCGTGGCATCGACGGCGGCGCCCCAGTGCCGCAGCGCCGCAGCACCCGCGCAAGCGCCCAGCCCCACCCCGAAGGATGTGGACCGTGAGCTTCAAGGCCGAGTACATCTGGATCGACGGCACCGAGCCGACCGCCAAGCTGCGTTCCAAGACGAAGATCCTGGACGACGACGCCAAGGGCGCGGAGCTGCCGATCTGGGGCTTTGACGGCTCCTCCACCAACCAGGCCAAGGGCCACGCCTCCGACTGCGTCCTCAAGCCGGTCTTCGTCTGCCCGGACCCCCTCCGCGGCGGCGACGACGTCCTGGTGCTGTGCGAGGTCCTGAACACGGACATGACGCCGCACGAGACCAACACCCGTGCCGCGCTGGCCGAGGTCGCCGGGAAGTTCACCGCGCAGGAGCCGATCTTCGGCATCGAGCAGGAGTACACCTTCTTCAAGGGCGCCCGCCCGCTCGGCTTCCCCGAGGGCGGCTTCCCGGCCGCGCAGGGCGGCTACTACTGCGGTGTCGGCTCGGACGAGATCTTCGGCCGGGACGTCGTCGAGGCGCACCTGGAGAACTGCCTGAAGGCGGGCCTGGGCATCTCCGGCATCAACGCCGAGGTCATGCCCGGCCAGTGGGAGTTCCAGGTCGGCCCGCTGGCCCCGCTGGTGGTCTCCGACCAGCTGTGGGTGGCCCGCTGGCTGCTCTACCGCACGGCCGAGGACTTCGAGGTCTCCGCCACCCTCGACCCCAAGCCGGTCAAGGGCGACTGGAACGGCGCGGGCGCGCACACCAACTTCTCCACCAAGGCGATGCGCGAGGGTTACGACGCGATCATCACCGCGTGCGAGTCGCTCGGTGAGGGCTCCAAGCCGCTGGACCACGTGAAGAACTACGGTGCCGGCATCGACGACCGTCTCACCGGTCTGCACGAGACCGCCCCGTGGAACGAGTACTCCTACGGCGTCTCGGACCGCGGCGCCTCGGTCCGCATCCCGTGGCAGGTCGAGAAGGACGGCAAGGGCTACATCGAGGACCGCCGTCCGAACGCCAACGTCGACCCGTACGTGGTGACCCGTCTGCTGGTCGACACGTGCTGCACCGCGCTGGAGAAGGCCGGCCAGGTCTGATCCGTACCCCGGCCGTACCGCAGACGACGCGAGGGGCGTCCACCGTCGGGGTGGACGCCCCTTCGCCTTGTCCGAGCGGTGAGAGGGGGCTCCTGCCGGGCGCGGGTGTCTGCTTCAATGGACGCATGGCCGGTTTCCGGAAGTACGACGCGACGGGTCGCGGTGACCTCGAGCCGTTCTGGCCTTCCCGTCAGCACCACGACTTCGACCGGGCGTGTTGTCGCGCGACGAACGCGCCGGCCCTCTGAAGCCCGGGCATCCGGCAGGTCCCGGACCCCCGGCGGCCTTCGGCCGGCGCGAACCGCGTACGTCCTCGACGAACCCCTTCGCGCGAAAGAGCTGACGACTCATGGCGACCACCCGTTCCCTGTCCTCCGTCTCCCCCGCCCTCCCCGCTCACCCCCGGCTGCGCGCCGTCGACCGGGACGAGGTGGTGACCGTCGCGGATCTGCTGCCGCCGGGTGCCACCTGGCTGCCCGCGCCGCAGCACGCCCTGCCCGTCCTGCCCGGCCGTCCCCCGATGGTCGGCTACCTGGTACTGGTCCCCGCCGACCAGCAGCCGCCGTTCCCGGCCGCGGTACCGGACCCGGCCGGCTCCCCCGGCCCCGGGAGCGACGACGACCCGCTGATCCGGGTCGACACCGTGCAGCGCACCGCCCACGTCGACGGACGTCAACTCGACCTCACCTACCTGGAGTTCGAGCTGCTCGCCCATCTCGTGGCGCACCCGGGCCGGGTGCACACCCGGGACCACCTGGTCGGCACGGTGTGGGGTTACGGCCATGTCGGCGACGGCCGCACCGTCGACGTCCACATCGCCCGGCTGCGCCGCAAACTGGGCGCCGGACACCGGGACACGATCCGCACCGTACGCCGGGTCGGCTACAAGTACGTTCCGCCGGCCGGGCGCTGAACCGCCCACGGCCGGTCTGCCGACAGCAGATTCCCGTTCCCCCCGGCCGCCCGGCCGGGCAGAGTCACCGGTATGAGACTTCTGATGCTGGGTGGTACGGAGTTCGCGGGCCGGGCCGTCGTCGAGGCGGCCCTCGGGCGGGGCTGGGAGGTGACCGTCTTCCACCGGGGACGGCACGAGGCCCCGAAGGGCGCGCGGACGCTGCTGGGCGACCGCACCGCGCCCGACGGTCTGGCCGCGCTCGACGAGGGCCCCGGGGAGTGGGACGTCGTCGTCGACTCCTGGTCGGCCGCCCCGCGCGCGGTGCGGGACGCGGCGCGGCTGCTGCGGGGCCGCGCCGGACGGTACGTGTACGTGTCGAGCTGCTCGGTGTACGACTGGGCCCCGCCCGCCGGGTACACCGAGCAGGCGCCCGTGGTGGAGGGCGCCTCCGCCGACGCCGGTCCCACGGACTACGCGCGGGACAAGAGGGGCGGTGAGCTGGCCGCCGTGGACGCCTTCGGCGCGGACCGGTCGCTGCTGGTGCGGGCCGGGCTGCTCCTGGGGCCGTACGAGAACGTGGGCCGGCTGCCCTGGTGGCTGAACCGGATGGCGCGCGGCGGACCGGTCCTCGCGCCGGGGCCGCGTGACCTGCCGCTGCAGTACGTCGACGTCCGCGACCTCGCGGAGTGGATCCTCGGGGCGGCGGAACGGGGGCTGAGCGGGCCGTACAACCTGATGTCGCCGCAGGGGCACACCACGATGGGCGAGCTGCTGGAGGCGTGCGCCGGGGTGACCGGGGGCGCGGCCGAGCTGCGGTGGACCGCGCCGGAGGTGATCCTCGAGGCGGGGATCGAGCCGTGGACGCAGCTGCCGGTGTGGGTGCCGCCGGGCAGCGACCTGCACGACGCGCTGCACGCGGCGGACGTCTCCCGGGCGGTCGCGACGGGACTGCGCTGCCGTCCGGTCGCCGAGACGGTGGCCGACACCTGGGCCTGGCTGGGGGAGATCGGCGGCACCGCGCCCCAGCGCCCGGACCGGACCGGCAAGGGGCTCGATCCGGAGGTGGAGGCGAAGGTGCTCGCGAACACCCCGGGGGTGTAGGTAGCACCACCCCGCGACCGGGGGGATCGGCCCAGTGACCTGCGCGCCCCGCTCGACCAGAATCTTCCCCATGACCATCGACACGAAGAACCGCGGCGGGCAGCGGGAGCAGCGTTTGAAGGGCATGGCGAAGGGGGCGGCACGGACCCTGGGGCTGGCGCTGGTGTCGCTGCCCGCCTCGGTGCTGTGCTTCGTGCTGTCCGCGGTGTCCATCTCGCTGATCCCGATCGGGATCGGCATCGTCACCACCCCGTACATGCTCACCGCCGTGCGGACGTACGCGAACTGGCGGCGGGCGCTGGCGGCCGAGTGGGGCGGGGTGCGGATCACGCCGTCGTACCGGCCGGTACCGAAGGACGCCAACCCGTGGGGGCGGACGTTCGGGATGCTGGGCGACCCGGCGACCTGGCGGGATCTGCGGTGGCTGCTGGCCGACATGACGGCAGGCTTCACCACCGCGGTACTGCCGGCCGCGCTGCTGCTCTACCCGCTGGAGGGGATCCTCATCGCCATCGCCCTGTGGCGGGTCCTGCCCGACGGGTACTGGTACGGCTTCGTGCCGGTCTCCGACCAGACATCGGCGCTGGGCGCCGGTGCGCTCGCCCTCGTCCTGCTGTTCCTCGCGCACTTCCTCACCCCCCGTCTGCTGCACGGGCACTTCCTGCTCACCCGGGCCGTCCTCGGCTCGAACCGGAGTGAGCTGACCGAGCGGGTGCGGGTGCTGTCGGAGACCCGGCGGGACGCCGTGGACACCTCCGCCGCCGAACTGCGGCGCATCGAGCGGGATCTGCACGACGGGGCGCAGGCGCGGCTGGTCGCCATGGGCATGGACCTGGGGACGATCGAGGCGCTGATCGAGAAGGACCCGGCGAAGGCGCGTGAACTGCTGGCGCACGCCCGGCGGTCCTCCGCCGAGGCGCTGACCGAACTGCGGGAGCTGGTGCGCGGCATCCATCCGCCGGTGCTGGCCGAGCGCGGGCTCGGTGACGCGGTGCGGGCGCTGGCGCTGCGGCTGCCGGTGGCCACGGAGGTGACCGTGGAGCTGTCCGGGCGGGCCGAGGCCCCGGTGGAGTCGGCCGCGTACTTCGCGGTGAGCGAGGTGCTCACCAACACGGTCAAGCACTCCGGCGCCGACCGGATCTGGATCGACCTGCACCACGCCGACGGCCATCTGCGGGTGGGCATCACCGACAACGGCAAGGGCGGCGCGGTGATCGGAGCCGGTTCGGGACTGACCGGAGTGGAGCGGCGACTGGGTACATTCGACGGCGTCCTGGCCGTCAGCAGCCCCGTCGGCGGCCCCACCCTGGTCACCATGGAGATGCCTTGCGCGTTGTCCTAGCCGAAGACCTGTTCCTGCTGCGCGACGGACTCGTCCGGCTCCTCGAGGCGCACGACTTCGAGATCGCGGCGGCCGTGGAGTCCGGGCCCGAGCTGACCCGGGCGCTGGCCGGGCTGGAGCCCGACGTCGCCGTGGTCGACGTACGGCTGCCGCCGACGCACACCGACGAGGGACTGCAGTGCGCGCTGGAGGCCCGCCGCCGGCGGCCGGGGCTGCCGGTGCTGGTGCTCTCGCAGCACGTGGAGCAGCTGTACGCACGGGAGTTGCTGGCGGACGGCAGCGGCGGGGTGGGCTATCTGCTGAAGGACCGGGTGTTCGACGCGGAGCAGTTCGTGGACGCCGTACGACGGGTGGCGCAGGGAGGTACGGTGATGGATCCGCAGGTGATCCAGCAGCTGCTGGCGCGGCAGTCGGGCGACGACCGGCCGCTGGCGCGGCTGACGCCCCGGGAGCTGGAGGTGCTGGAGCTGATGGCGCAGGGGCGGACCAACGCGGCGATCGCGGCCAAACTGGTGGTGACGGAACGGGCGATCGCGAAGCACACCGCGAACATCTTCGCCAAACTGGGACTGGAGGTCTCGGACGACGACAACCGGCGCGTGCTGGCGGTACTCGCGTATCTCGACCACGGCCGGTGAAACCGGACGCACCCCTTCACCCCGGGTGGGCGATCAACAACTCCCGGTGTTGCGGCGGTTGTTGAAACCAGTGTGGCCGTACTGACTTCTCATCGATTTCCGATACGGGTGAACACCCGTGGGGCGGTCCCCGTACTCAAGGGGGCCGCTTCACTCCTGTCGGGCGCCTCGAAGCCCCGCAATGCGATGCCCCGCAAGGAAGTCAGAGGAGTTCCATGACTCGCAACACAAGAAAACGCCGTATGCCGCTGGCCACCAAGGTGATAGCCGGGGCGGCGACCCTGGCGCTCGGTGGGGGCGGGCTGGTCTGGGCTAACTTCTACGCCTCGGCACACGAGGACGGAGGCCACAACCGGACGAAGTCGAGGGGGACGCAGGTCGCCACCATCAACTGCCCCGACGTCGGCCAGAAACTGACGAAGGTGCCGAGGAAGGCGCGCCGGGGCGTGGCGAAGGAACTGGCCCTGCTGGACCGGCAGATCACGGATGCCTACACGCGTCTCGCGGAGACGCGCCAGGCCCAGGCGGGCGACGGAGGTTACGTCGACAACGCCATCCTCGGACCGCTGAAGTCCAAGCGGACGGCCACCCTGGACCGTATCGGCATCAACATCAACCGGGCGGGCGGCGAGGCGCCGCGCGACCTCGGCCGGTTCGCCCGGTGTCAGGGCGTTCCCGTCGAACAGCCGGGGAACAACGGCGGCAACGGCCAGGACCAGGGCGACGGCGGCCAGAACGACGGTGGCCAGGACCAGGGTGACGGCGGCCAGGACAACGGCCAGGACCAGGGCAACGGCGGTCAGGCCGAGAACGGCCCCGTGGCGGACGACTTCATCAACATCGAGGACGTCCAGCCGAACTCCCGCAACCTGCCCAACGGCCTGGCCGCGAACGGCGACGGCGGTTCGACGGGCACCTTCACCACCGAGTGCGGCACCAACGAGAACGCGCTCCGCAACTCGGACAACGTGATCGCCGCTCCCGGCGTCAGCAACGGTGCCCAGCACCAGCACGACTACGTCGGCAACCAGGCCAACACCGCCTTCGCGAGCGACGAGGACCTGGCCAACGGCGAGACGACCTGCCAGAACCAGGGCGACAGGTCGACGTACTTCTGGCCGGTCCTGCGGATCCAGGACGGTACGCAGGACATCGACCAGGACCAGCCGGGCGGCGGTCAGGACGGCAACGTCGGCAAGATCGTCGCGCCCACCGAGGCGCAGCTGAAGTTCGTCGGCAACCGGACGAGCGAGGTCGTCGCGATGCCGAGGGCCCTGCGCATCATCACCGGTGACGCCAAGTCCTTCACCAACGGGCCGAACAACGCCAACACCGCCTGGAGCTGCACCGGCTTCGAGGACCGGCAGGTGACGGACAAGTACCCGATCTGCCCCGAGGGCAGCAGCGTGGTCAGGACGACCAACTTCCAGAGCTGCTGGGACGGCCAGAACACCGACAGTGCCAACCACCGCACGCACATGGACTTCGTCGAGGCGGACGGCACCTGCTCGAACGGCTTCCAGGCCATCCCCCAGCTCCAGGTCCGCCTGGTCTACGGCAACATCCCGGCCCCGCAGATCGACAACGGGCAGGTCGTGAACCCGTTCGCGCTGGACTCCTTCCCCGAGCAGCTGCACAAGCCGCTCACCGACCACAACGACTTCATCAACTTCTTCGACGAGGACCTGATGAACGAGATGGTCGACTGCATCAACAGCGGCCAGGACTGCCAGTAGTCCCGCAGCGGGAAGGGGCCGGCGGTGGGAGACCCCACCGCCGGCCCCTTCCGTCCGCCCGAAGCCGCGGGTCAGCCGTGGTGGCCGCCCTGGTTGTGGCTGCCACCGGGGTTCATGTGCTCGGACCCTTCCTCCATGGTTCCGCCGAGCGTGCCCCGCAGGGCCGTCACGGTCCTCTCCTCGCCGACGGCCACCCACTTGCGGCCCACGAGGTAGTAACCGCCGTAGTCCTTGGCGGTGTTGAGCCACTCGCGCTGACCGCGGTCGGTGGCGAAGGTGGCGAGGACGTACTTCTCCCCGCCCTTCTTGCACAGGGCCTGGCGGATGGTGTCGGCGTCGGTCTGCATGTTCGGCTCGCACTCCGCCTCGGCGGCCAGATGCTCCAGGCTGCCGGTCGCGGTGGGCGGCACCTGGTCCTCGCCGTCGCCGCCGGTTCCGCAGCCCGCCAGCGCCAGGGCCGCCACCGCGCCGGTCAGCGCGAGCATCGGTCGGGTCACCCTCATGTGTTCCTCCGGTCCTTGACGGCGACATCGTGACGGCGACACGCCGCACGGAGCCCCGTCCCGGGGCCCTCGACCATCGATACGGCCGGGACGCCGCCTGCGCTCAACGACCACGCGGGTCAGGTGACCATCCGCCGGTCCGCTCGTTCTGCTGAACGTGCAGTCACAGGATGTCGTCCCGCCCTCCCCGGGCTCCTCCGCGGCCGGTCCGGTCGTGGGCGTCGAGCAGGCCGAGGCCGCGCTCGTCGAGCACTACCCGCGGCTCGTCCGGCTCGCCTACCTGGTGCTGCCGTCCGGCAGGGGCCGGAGCAGGCGGGTGCTCACCGCGCACTCCCTGGTCCAGCGGGCACTGCCCCGGGGCCGCACCCCCGCGCCGTTGATCCCCGCCCAGCAGGCCGGCCGTGACGGCGACCCCGGGTACGCGTTGATCCGCCTCCAGGTACTGCGTACGGCGCTGAAGCGCGGGGCGCGGCTGCCGCCGCCGCTGCCGCAGGTGTGGGGGCTGAAGCTGTTCCCGCGCTCGGGCGGGGTCGACGAACTCGCGCTGGACCAGCGGCTGTCCGCGCTGTCCGGTCCGGCCCGCGCCGCCCACGCCCTGCGCGGCCTGGAGCGGCTCCCGGACGGGGACGTGCGCGAGGTGCTCAGGGCCGCGGGCGTCGCCGACGTGGACGCCGCGCTGGAGGAGGCCGACCGGATCCCCGATCCGTACCGGCTGCTCGACTCCCCCGAGTTCGATCCCTGCGCGCTGCAGGTCCGGCCGACCGATCTGCTGCGCCGCCGCCGCCGGCTGAAGGCCGCGCTGGTCGCCGGGGCCGCGCTGGCGGTCTGCGGGACGCTGCTCGGGCTGCCGGGCGACGGCTGGGGCCCCGACGGCGCCGCCGCGCCCCCGTACGCGCAGAACCCGGCCGCGCGGGCGGCGCTGGACCCGGGGAAGCTGACCCGGGTCTCCCCCACCGCGTGGCGGACGTCCGCGCGCACCGACTTCTCCGTGTGGCCGGCCCGCGGCGACCGCACCGACGACAAGGCCCTGCTGCGCCGCGCCCTCGCCGTCTGGGCCCGGCCCGGGAAGAACGTCCGGGTGTCGGCGACCCCGGGCACCCCGTCCGGCGGCCCCGCCGGACCGCCCCGGCTGCTGTACGCGGGGACGGTCGACACCGCGCGCGTGGTGGTCCTGTACGACGGTCTGCGTCTCGCCAGGTACGCCGAGCCGAAGGACGGCACGCAGGGCGCCGCGCTCGACTTCGCCCGCGTCGACGGCGCCGGCCGGGCCGGGTCGGGCGCGGTGGTGCTGAGCCGCGTCGACGGCAACGTCCGTTACCTGCTGGCACCCTGGGTGCGTGAGGCGGACCAGCGGGACCTGCGCGAGCCCGGCTCGGAGGCGACGGCCCTCACCTTCACCGACGGCGTGACCTCTCCGCTGGCCGGCACCGCCCTTCAGTCGGGGCCGTGCGCCTCCTGGAACGTGCTGCAACTGACCGACGGCACCGGCACCCGGCTGGTGACCGACCTCGGCGAGCTGGTCCCGGCCCACCTGACCGCCGGGCGTCCCGGCGGGGTACGTGAGGCCTCCGGTGCGAAGGCGCTGCGCACCTGGGCGCCGTACGCCTGCTCGCTGAGCGCGATGCGCTCGGCGGGCGTACGGAGCGTGAACGCCTGGGCGTTCGCCGAGCAGCCGCTGCCCGGGGCGGGCAGCACGGCGGCGTGGGTGTGCACGCGGGCGGAGACCTGGCGGGGCGGCGGGGCGCGGGTGCTGGCGCAGTTCCACACGCCGGGCGCGCGGTTCGGGGCGGTGGCGGCGAAGGCCGAGTCCGCGCCGGCCTGCGGGGAGCGCGAACCGCGGGTGCTCGCCGGGGTGCTGTGGAAGTCCGGAACGGGCGACTGGTACCTGCTGGCCGCCGGCAGCCGGGACACGACGTCCGTCACGGCGACGGGCGGCGTCGAGGGTTCGACGCAGGGCAATCTGCTGACCGTCCGCGCGGAGAAAGGCGCCCGGGCGGAGCTCAAGGGCACACTGAGGACCGGGCGGTCGATCAGCGGACTGCGGTAGCCGGATGAACACAGCCGTCCGGTCCGGACCGTTCGAGGCCGGAATCGATCGGTAAGGTGTTCGCATGACTACCGGGGTACGGCGCAGAATGGGAGTCGAGGAGCGGCGGCAGCAGTTGATCGGCGTGGCCCTCGAGCTGTTCAGCCGGCGCTCCCCCGACGAGGTCTCCATCGACGAGATAGCGTCACGGGCGGGCATCTCCCGCCCGCTGGTCTACCACTACTTCCCCGGCAAACTCAGCCTGTACGAGGCCGCGTTGAGGCGTGCGGCGGAGGATCTGGCGTCCCGGTTCGTGGAGCCGTACGAGGGTCCGCTGGGGTCGCGGCTACGGCGGGTGATGGCCCGCTTCTTCGACTTCGTCGACGAGCACGGGCCCGGTTTCGCCGCCCTGATGCGCGGCGGCCCGGCGGTCGGCTCCTCCGCCACCAACGCGCTGATCGACTCCGTACGGCAGGCCGCGTACGACCAGATGTTGTCGCACATGGGCGTGGTGGGTCCGGCGCCGGTGCGGCTGGAACTGGTCGTACGGTCCTGGATCTCGCTCGTCGAGTCGACGGCGCTGATCTGGCTGGACGGCAGGCGCATCCCGCGCGCCGAGCTGGAGGCGCAGCTGGTGCAGGACTTCGCCGCGCTCGCCGCCGTGGCCGCCGCCCGCGACGAGGAACTGGCCGCGTTGCTGCGCGGCCTGCTCGAGAACGAGCCGGGCGACGGGCCGTTCACCGACCTCGCCACCCGGCTCATCACGCTGGCGGGCCCGTGAGTACGGGGACGACGTGGGCTCTGGTCGTCGAGACGACCCAGGGGATCGGGCAGCGCAAGCACACGGTGGCCCGGGTGCTCGCGCAGATCGACGGGTCCCGGGAGGCGGCGCTCACGGAGCTGGAGCGGCAGGCGCGCGGCTACGTACCGGAGCACCCGGCGAGTCCCGGACGCCGTCGGCTGCTGCGGACCGGTGACGGGTTCCTGCTCGTCGTCGAGGGGTCGTGGCAGACGTTCGCCAGCCGGTTCACCGTGGGAGAACTGCTGGCCGACTCCGACGCACCCCCCGCCCCGGAACCGGAGGCCGGGGGACCCGCCCCGCCGCCCGCCCCGGACGCTCCTGCGGACGAGCCGGCGGAGCCGGCCTTCGATCCGGACGAGGTGGACGAGGACGGAATCCCGGTGCGGCCAGCCTGGCTGGGCCGCACCGGCCTGGCGTGACCCCGTCCGCTGCGGCCGGTGCGGGCCTACTCGCCCTCGAACTTCCGGTACGAGGCGTCCAGGTCGCGGACCTCGGCGGAGGCGTGCAGCGTCTGCCCCTCGGCCGGCTTCACGTACTGGCGCAGCAGTTCCAGGACGGTCTCGGTGAGGCGGGCCTTGGTCCCGTCACTGCGGCCGGGCAGCATGGCGATGTGGACGTGCACGAGGGCGTGCCCGTCGGTGTCGGGGCCGACCACGACGTCCTCGGTCCGCCGGAACCGGGTCTTGCACGCCGGCTGCCTGGCGGCCGCGATCTCCACCACGGCGGTGTGCAGGTCCCGCGCGAAGGCGGGCCGGTCGAAGCCGTCCGCCAGTCGCTCGGAGTAGTCGACGGTGATCTGCGGCATGAGCCCTCCTGATCCGGGTCGGGAGGGCTCACACTAGCCGCAGCTCCTTACGGGGTCAGCCGGCGGTGGTGAACACCGCGACCGTGCGCGCCGGAACGGTGAACGTGCCGGACCCCTTCGCGTACGCCGAGGTCTTCACGACCGCGTCCCCGCCCGCCGCCTGCACCGGGTGCAGCCGGTAGCCCGTCCCGGCGAGCGCGGCGACGCGCTGCTCCTGCCGCTCGGGCGTGGCGTTGAAGACCACGGCCAGGTCACCGAGGGTCATCGTGATCACGCCGGGTGTCTCGTCCTCCCCCGACAGCGGGAAGGAGAGCCGGGACTGCACCTGGGCGGCCGTGTCGAGGGAGAAGGCCTTCTCCCTCGTACGGATCTCCAGCAGGTCCTGGTAGGCGGCCGTGGTGCCCTCGATCTGCGGGCAGCCGACCTTCACCGCGCCGAGCAGGGGCTTGGCGTACGGCCACTTGGCCTCGTTGTCGGCGGCCGGCGGCAGACCGCGGCCGAAGCCGTTGCCGTCCGCGCAGTCCCAGTGGATGGCGTTGAACCAGTCGCCGCTGTCGTAGGAGTTGCGGTCCAGGGACTTGGAGCGCAGCAGGTCGGTGCCCGCCTGGGAGAGGGCCGGGCCCTGCGAGAGGGTGGCGGTCGCCATGGCGAGGACCTGCATGCGGGCCCGGTCGTCGGCGGACGTGTCCTTGGGCAGCTTGAAGGCGAGCGCGTCGAACAGCGACTCGTTGTCGTGCGCGTCCGCGTAGGCGAGGGCGTCGCCGGGCGCGGCCGCGTATCCGGCGGGGGCGCCGTTGTAGTCGACCTGGGAGCCCTTGACCTCCTTGCCGCCGGTGTCGGTGAAGGTGTAGTCGGCGAGGTTGCCGCTCAGGCCCACCTTGATCAGGTCCTGGTAGTGCAGGAGGCGGGCCTTCTGCTCGGCCTCGGTGCCGTTGTCCTTCGAGGAGTTGGGGTCGGTGTAGAGACCGGAGGCGAAGCCCTGCACGCCGGGGTCCTCGTCGAAGGGGCCGCCGCCGCGCACGGCGTCACGGGCCCGGTCGGAGAAGGTGGCGATGCCGGTGCCGGCCATGTTCTTCTGCGTGGCCTGTTCGAAGCGGGCGTCGTCGGCGATCTCGCCGAAGTTCCAGCCCTCGCCGTACAGGATGATCTTCTTGCCGTCGACGCCGTCCTTCTTCGGGGTCAGTGCGTCGAGGGCCTCGCGGACGGCGAGGATGTTGGCCTTCGGGTGGTGGCCCATGAGGTCGAAGCGGAAGCCGTCGACCTTGTACTCCTTGGCCCAGGTGACGATCGAGTCGACGACCAGCTTGCCCATCATGGCGTTCTCGGTGGCCGTGTTGGCGCAGCAGGTGCTGTTGGCGACCGAGCCGTCGGCGAGGAGCCGCTGGTAGTAGCCGGGCACGATCCGGTCCAGGACGGAGGTCTCGGCCTGGCCGCTCGCGGCGGTGTGGTTGTAGACCACGTCCATCACGACGCGCAGGCCGTCCTCGTTGAGCGCCTTGACCATCTCGCGGAACTCGACGGTGCGCTCGGTGCCGTCCGGGTCGGTGGCGTAGGAGCCTTCGGGGACCGTGTAGTGGTACGGGTCGTAACCCCAGTTGTAGGCGTCCTTGGCGGCGGCCTTCGCCACGCACTCCTGCTGCTTGTCGGAGTCGGCCGGGTAGGAGGCGAGGTCGCAGTCGACGGTCGTCCGGTCGGACTTCTTCTCGGGGATGGTGGCGATGTCGAACGCGGGCAGCAGGTGCACGTACGAGGTGCCGGCCTCCGCCAGCTCACGCAGGTGCCTGCTGCCGTCGCTGTCCTTGTCGGTGAAGGCGAGGTAGGTGCCGGGGTTCTTCGCCGTGCGGTCCGCCACGGAGAAGTCGCGGATGTGCAGTTCCTGGATCTGGGCGTCCTTCAGCGGCACGGCCTTCGGCTTGTCGTACGTCGACCACGCACGCGGCTTCAGGGACCGGTCGGCCAGGTCGACGACGAGGCTGCGCTCGGAGTCGGTGGTCAGGGCGACCGAGTAGGGGTCGGTGACCTTGTTGGTGACGATCTCGCGGGTGCCGGGCACCCACACCTCGACCGCGTACCGGTACTCCTCACCCTTCCAGGAGCGCGGGCCGGTGACGGACCAGACGCCGGTGGCGTCGTCGCGGCGCATCCGGACGGTGCGGTCGCCGATCTCCAGGGAGACGTTCCGCGCGGTCGGCGCCCAGACGGAGAGGGTGGGCCGGCCGTGGCGGAACACCGGGCCGAGCTCCGCCTTCGTGGCGCCGTCCGCGTAGAGGTCGTCGAGTACGCCCGCGATCTGCACGCCGGTCGCCGCGAGCACGGCGCCGTTGGCCGCGTGCTGGGAGGCGACGACCTGGCCGCGCAGGGCCTCGCGCACGCGGTCCCGGTCGCGCGGGTCGACGGACCAGGCGGTGCCGTCCTTCAGGTGCGGGAACCTCGCCTTCTGGGCGTCGGTGAGCGTCGCACTCGTCAGCCGCAGCCAGCGCGCGTCCTCGCTGGTGAGCGCGCCGTCCTGCACCTTGATGGAACCGGTGCGGGAGGCGAGCAGCTGGGTGGAGGCGGCGGCCTCGGAGCCGTCCCAGACGACGGTGTCCCGGTCGATCCAGACCGCCTTGGAGGTGGCCGGGTCGAGGGCCGCCGCCGAGCCGGCCGGCTGCGGCAGAAGGTACTTCTCCTGGCCGTTCACCAGCCACACCTCGTGGCCGCTGGCCTTGAGGTCGAGCGACCGGTCGGTGGGGAGGTCCTTCTCGTCGCCCTTGTGGAGGATGTAGCTGAGGCTGGTGGCACCCTCGGCGAGCGGCACCTCGAAGACCGCGCCATAGGCATCAGTCCTCACCGGCTCCAGGGGGTTCGACCAGTCGGTGGGGTTCGCCGCACCGGTCCAGGTGTGCAGGCCCCAGCCGTCGTACTTCCCGTCCGCGCGGTGGTAGTGCAGCACGGCCTTGGTGGTGTCCTGGGCCGGGTAGTCGGGCCGTTCGGTGGTGACGGGTTCCTTGCCCTGCTCGATCCAGATCTCACCGGTCCTGGTGAGGTCGATCGTGCGGTCGGTGGAGACGTCCTTGTCACCGTCCTTGTCGATGACGAGGAAGCCGACGTCGGACGCGCCCGGCTTGAGCTTGACGTACGCGAAGGCTCCGTAGGCGTCGCGGCCGGTGAAGGGGTGGCTGTCCGGCCACTCGGTGGCCTCGCCGTCCGCCAGGTCGCCCCAGGCGTACAGGCCCCAGTCGTCGTAGTCGCCGTCCGTGCGCTTGTAGTGGACGATCGCGTAGTCGCGGGAGGCGGCGGTGGGCGGCTCCTCGACGGGCGGGGTGCCCGTGGTGGAGGCGGCCAGGGCGCTCGCGGTGCGGCCGGCCGAGTCGATCACGACGGCCTTGTAGCGCAGGGCGGTGCCGGCGGGGACGTCCTCGCCGATGGTGTGGGTGACCTTGTGGGGGGCGTGGTCGGCGGAGCCGAGGGTCCGCCACTTCCCATTGCCGGTCTGGGCGGCGAAGACGACCCGGTTGAGCTGTCCGCCCTCGACGTCCGCGGTGAGTTCGACGGTGCCGGTGGCTCCGGTCTCGGGCGCCTTGAGGGTGACCGTGGGCTTCGCGGCCGGCTCGGCGAGCGGGCCGGACGCCTTGAGGACGATCGCCGAGCCCGCCGGCACGGTGACGGTGATCTTCTTGTCGGCGTCGCTGGTGACGGAGGCGTCGGTGCCGTGGAGGCCCCTGAACGTCATCCGCGCGGAGCCGGTCGCGAAGGTGGCCTGCTCGGCCTCGCCGGAGTTGTTGAAGGCGACGACGTACTCGGTGGTGTCCTTCCCCGTGCCGGTGCGGGAGAAGGCGTAGACGCCCGCGCCGTCGGCCGCGTACCGCTCCTGCTGGATGCCGTCGGTGAGGGCCGGGTGGGCCTTGCGCAGCTTCGCGAGAGCACTGATCTGCCGGTAGAGCGGTGCTCGCGTGTCGTAGGTGTCCTCGGCGTGGGTGCGGTCGGTGCCGATCAGGTCGTCGTCGAGGTAGTCGGCCGCACGGGAGGCGAACAGGGTCTGGCGGGCGTCCTTGTCGCCGCCGGCGCCGGTGAAGCCCTGCTCGTCGCCGTAGTAGACGACCGGGTTGCCGCGGCTGAGGAACATCAGCTCGTTGGCGAGCATGTCCTTCTTCAGCAGCTCGGCGTCGGTCGCCTCCGGGTCGTCCTGCGTCAGGAACGTTCCGAAGCGGCCCATGTCGTGGTTGCCGAGGAAGGTCACCTGCTCGTAGGCGTTGGCCTTGTCGGTGGCGTACTTGTGGTCGTCGCCGAAGACGGAGGCCAGCTTCTTCGCGCTGCCGCCCTGCGAGGCGTACTGCCGCGCCGCCTCCTGGAACGGGAAGTCGAGCGTGGCGTCGAGGCGGCCCCGGGTGACGTACGGGGCGGTGATGTCCGTGTCGGCGGAGTACACCTCGCCGAACATGAAGAAGTCGTCCCGGCCCTTCTTGGCCGCGTAGGCGTCCAGGGCCGTGGCCCACTGGGTCCAGAACTCCATGTTGACGTGCTTCACGGTGTCGATCCGGAAGCCGTCGATGTCGAAGTCCCTGACCCACCGCTGGTAGATCTTCGCCATGCCGTCGACGACCTCGGGACGCTCGGTCCACAGGTCGTCGAGCCCGGAGAAGTCGCCGTACTCGGCGGACTCGCCGGCGAAGGTGGAGTCGCCCCGGTTGTGGTACATGTCCGGGTCGTTGAGCCAGGACGGGACCTTGAGGTCCTCCTTCGCGTCGGGCACGACCGGCGTGCGCGGGAAGGAGCCGTCGTCGACGCGCGGGAACCTGCGCGAGCCGTCGGCGTAGTCGGCGTCGTCGAAGGGCTCGCCGTCCTTGGTCAGGTACGGGAAGGCGCCCTTGGAGAGGTAGTCGTAGGACTTCTCCTCGTAGTCGACGACGTCGGCGGTGTGGTTGGTGATGACGTCGAAGAAGACCTTCATGCCCTTGTCGTGGGCCTTGTCGATGAGCTTCTCGAGGTCGTCGTTGGTGCCGAAGTGCGGGTCGACCTGGGTGAAGTCGGTGATCCAGTAACCGTGGTAACCGGCGGAGGCGTTCTCCCCCGTCCCCTGCACGGGCTGGTTCCTGAAGATGGGCGCCATCCAGATGGCGGTGGTGCCGAGCCCCTTGATGTAGTCGAGGTTCTTCGTCAGGCCCTTGAGGTCGCCGCCCTGGTAGAACCCCTTGTCGGTGGGGTCGTACCCGGTGCTGAGGCGCGAACCGGTGAGTCCGCCGCGGTCGTTCTTGGTGTCGCCGTTGGCGAAACGGTCCGGCAGGACGAAGTAGAACTGCTCGCGGGTCAGATCGTGCCGCGCGGGCGACTTGGCGAGCTTCGCGTCCGAGGGCGGTGCCGGCGGTGTGTCCGCGCGGGCGGCGACCGGCTGCACGAGCGCTGCGGCGAGCGCGGCCACGGTGACGGCGGCGACGCGTCCGCCCCGCGCGGTGCGGCGCCCGGGGGGCGCGGGCCATCTGGGTATCAAGGCGATAACTCCTTGCGCTTACGGCTCGATTCGGGTCCGACCCCGTACGCCGCGGCACGGCCTGTTTCGGCCACGTCACCGGAGCGTCGGCGTGACCGTATCCCCGTTGAAAGCTTTACAGCAAGGGTTGTGAAAGTAACGGTAAGGACTTGCATGCGGACGCGGGCCGCGCCGCCGCCCCGTGAACGGCGACGCGGCCCGCGCGCGTTCAGCAGGACGACTTGCCGGCGTACACCGCGAGGGCCGTGTCGGAGCCCAGGGTGGCGGTGAGCTGTCCTGAGCCGTTCACGGTGACCGTGGTGTTGTTCTGGACGTTGCAGTACGTCCCCGCGGCCAGGGAGGTCTGGTAGGTGCGGGTCAGGGAGCCCGATTCGTGGTTGACGGCCACGAAGCCCTTGCTGCCCCGGCCGAAGGCGATGGCGTCTCCGCCGTTGTCCCACCAGTTGGTGACGGCCTGACCACGGGTGGCGTTGCGGAAGGCGACCATGGACCTGATCTCCGGCCAGTTGTGCTGGCACTTCCAGCCGCTCTGCCAGCAGGCGTCGACCCGGCCCCCGTTCGGCGGTCCGGCGTCGTGGTCGGAGAACTCGTAGCCGGAGTTGATGTCCGGGGCGCCGTAGGGCCAGGCCAGCATGAAGACGTTGGCCAGGGTGTACTTGGCGCCGTCCTTGTAGGACAGCGTGCTGCCGTTGCGCTCGGTGTCGTGGTTGTCGACGAAGACACCGGAGACGGAGCTGTTCATGTAGCCCCAGCCCTCGCCGTAGTTCTTCAGGTAGGCGAGGTTCTCGTTGTTGAAGACCCGCTTGAGGTCGTACGCGTACCGGAACTCCTGGACGTCGCCGTTGCCCGTGTACTCGGTGGGCTGGACGGCCTCACCGGCGCCGTGGATGGCCTCCTGCTTCCAGTACACGCCCGGGTTGCTCAGCCGGGACTTGATGTTGGCGAGGTCGGCGGCCGGCATGTGCTTGGCGGCGTCGATGCGGAAACCGTCCACGCCCAGCGACAGCAGGTCGTTCATGTACCCGGCGATGGTCTTGCGGACGTACTCCTCCCCCGTGTCCAGATCGGCGAGGCCGACCAGTTCGCAGTTCTGGACGTTCCCGCGGTCACCGTAGTTGCTGATCTGCGAGGTGCAGTTGTCGAAGTCGTACGAGGAGTACAGACCGGGGTAGTTGTACTTCGTGTACGACGATCCGCCGGTGCCGGTGCCGTTGCCCGCGGACATGTGGTTGATGACCGTGTCGGCGACGACCTTGACGCCGGCCGCGTGACACGTGTCGACCATGTTCTTGAACGCGGCGCGGTCACCGAGCCGCCCGGCGATCCTGTAGCTCACCGGCTGGTACGACGTCCACCACTGCGAGCCCTGTATGTGTTCGGCGGGCGGGGAGACCTGGACGTATCCGTATCCGGCGGGACCGAGGGTGGTGGTGCACTCACGGGCGACCGAGGCGAAGTTCCACTCGAACAGGACGGCGGTGACGTCCTTGCCGCCGGGCGGGGACGCCTCCGCACCGGTCGGAGCCATGACAACCGAGGCGGCGGCGAGGGCGACCACCCCGGAGAGGGTTCTGCGTGCCATGTGGGGTTTCCTTCTTCATCGAAGGGCGTGGGGAGACCGCTTGAAGCTTCTTGCAGAAAACTTCGGCAACCTTGCGGCAACGCAGATGTTAGAGGCCCGCCACCCGAAAGGGCAGCGGGCCGTACCAACTTGAACGAAAAAAGTTGCGAGCCGAACCTCAGCCCCTGGTCCACCACACGGTCGTGTCCGCCGGGACCTTGGCCTCGCCGGCCGTCTCCTCCACCTCACCGCTGGCGAGCAGGACACGACCGTACGACGGGGTGGTCACCGACTCCCCCGTGGTGTTGGCGACGCACACGAACTCGCCGCGCCGGAAGGCGAGGACGCCCTCGGGGGCCCTCAGCCACTCCACCGCGTCGCCGGCGCCGAGGTCGGCCTGGTCCCGGCGCACGGCGAGCGCGGACCGGTACAGCTCCAGGGTCGAGTCGGGGTCGCCGGTCTGCGCCTCGATGCTCAGCTCGCCCCAGCCCGCCGGCTGCGGCAGCCAGCTGCCGCCGTCGCCGAAGCCGTACGAGGAGCCCTCCCGGGTCCACGGGATCGGCACCCGGCAGCCGTCGCGGAAGCCGTCCTGTCCGGCGCCCCGGAAGTAGGCCGGGTCCTGGCGCACCTCGTCCGGCAGGTCCACGACGTCCGGCAGCCCGAGCTCCTCGCCCTGGTAGACGTACGCCGAACCGGGCAGCGCCAGCATCAGCAGCGTCGCCGCACGCGCCCGGCGCAGACCGAGCTCCCGGTCGCCGGCCAGACGGATCTGGGTGCCGAGACCGGCCGGGTTGGCGAAGCGGGTGGCGTGCCGGGTGACGTCGTGGTTGGACAGCACCCAGGTGGCGGGGGCGCCGACCGGACGCATGGCGTCCAGGGTGCGGTCGATGACCGTGCGCAGTTCCTCGGCGTCCCAGTGGGTGCCCAGGTACTGGAAGTTGAACGCCTGGTGCAGTTCGTCGGGGCGGACGTAGTTCGCGGTGCGCTCGACGGTCGGGGTCCAGGCTTCCGCCACGAAGATGCGCTCGCCGCTGTACTCGTCGAGGATGAGGCGCCACTGGCGGTAGATGTCGTGGACGCCGTCCTGGTCGAAGAACGGCATGACATCGTTGCCCAGCAGCTTCAGCTGCTCGTGGTTTCCCAGGTCCGGCAGGCCCTCGGCCTTCACCATGCCGTGGGCGACGTCGATGCGGAAGCCGTCCACGCCCATGTCGAGCCAGAAGCGGAGGATGGAGCGGAACTCGTCGCCGACGGCCGGGTGCTCCCAGTTGAAGTCGGGCTGCTCGGGTGCGAACAGGTGCAGGTACCACTCGCCGGGCGTGCCGTCGGGCTCGGTGACGCGGGTCCAGGCCGGGCCGCCGAAGATCGACTCCCAGTCGTTGGGCGGCAGCTCGCCGTTCGCGCCCTTGCCGGGGCGGAAGTGGTAGCGGTCGCGCGAGGGCGAGCCGGGGCCCTCGGCGAGGGCGCGCTTGAACCATTCGTGCTGGTCGGAGGAGTGGTTCGGGACCAGGTCGACGATGATCCGCAGGCCAAGGCCGCGGGCGTCGCGGATCAGCGCGTCCGCGTCGAGCAGGGTGCCGAACATGGGATCGACGGCACGGTAGTCGGCGACGTCGTAGCCGGCGTCGGCCTGTGGGGAGGCGTAGAAGGGGCTGAGCCACACGGCGTCCACGCCGAGGTCGCGCAGGTACGGCAGGCGGGAGCGGATGCCTTCCAGGTCGCCCATGCCGTCGCCGTTGCTGTCGGCGAAGCTGCGCGGGTACACCTGGTAGATCACCGCGTCCCGCCACCAGTCGCGGCGCCGGGCGACGGTGGCGACGGCCGCGTCGGTCGTGGAGGTCGGGGCCGGGGCGGCGGAGTGCTGCTGGCTCATGTCGTCCTTGATACGAGTTCGGGCATGGAAGCGAGTGGAGGCGGGACGGCGAGGAGACGAGGCGGCCGCGGTGACAGCGGGGTCGGATGGCCACCGCGGCCGTCTCGGGCCCGGGGAGGGCAACGCCGTACAGGGGCGCGGTCCGCGTCGATGTGCGGCTCCGCCGCGCGGGCGCGGCAGGCCACGACGGCGCGGCAGCCGAACGACGGCAGTTCACCCCCCTGGCGGCTATTACCCCTTCGTGCCGCCGGCGGTGAGGCCGGTGACCAGGTTCTTCTGCACGAGGTAGAAGAACGCGGAGACCGGTATCGCGATCAGGACCGCGGTGGCGGCCATGAGGTTGCGCTGTGCGTCGTGCTCGCTGACGAAGCTCTGCAGACCGACGGCGAGGGTGTACTTCTCGTCGTCGAGCATGAACGTCGTGGCGAAGGCGACCTCGCCGAACGCGGTGATGAAGCTGTAGAACGCGGCGACCGCCAGCCCTGGCTTGGCGAGCGGCAGGATCAGCCGCGCGAACGTGCCGATGGGGGTCAGCCCGTCGACGCGTCCCGCCTCGTCGATCTCGAACGGGATGGTGTCGAAGTAGCCCTTCATCAGCCAGGCGCAGTACGGCACCGCCGTCGAGCAGTAGACGAGGATGAGTCCGAGGTAACTGTCGACGAGCCGCAGATCCGAGAGGATCTGGTACATCGGGACCATCAGGACGGCGACCGGGAACATCTGGGTGAGCAGCAGCACCCACATGAACTTCCTGTAACCCGGGAAGCGCATGCGGGAGACCGCGTAGCCGGTGGTGGCGGCGACCAGGACGCCGATGACCGTGGTGCCGAGCGAGACGATCAGCGAGCTCTTCAGCCAGTCGAAGAAGTTCGTGTTCTGCAGGACGAACGAGTAGTTGTCGAGCGTCATCTTGCCCCAGATGCCGCCGGGGCGCAGATAGTCGCCCTTGTCGGGACCGAGGGACAGGAAGACCAGCCAGGCGACCGGGAACAGCGCGATCAGGCTGGCCACGGTCAGCACGCCGTGCGTGGTGAGGCGGGCCAGGGGGCTGCCCTCGCCGCGCCGGCGCACCTTGCGGGGCGGGAGCGAGTCGTGGGCGGGCCGGTCCGCCGGAGCAGTGGGGGTGACGGTGGTGGTGCTCATGGGGACTCCTGCCTCAGATCGCGAGCTGCTGCTCATTGCGGTTCAGCCAGCGGCGGTAGAAGGAGGTGAAGACGACCAGGATGGCCAGCAGCAGCATGCCGTAGGCCGCGGACTCGGCGAACTCGCGTGGCTGCTGTCCGAAGCCGAGCTGGTAGGCCCAGGTCACGAGGATCTGTGCCTCCGGGGCGGTGTTGCCGAAGAGCAGGAAGATGACGGCGAACTGGTTGAAGGTCCAGATGACGCCGAGCAGGACCACGGTGGAGCTGACCGAGCGCAGCCCGGGCAGGGTGACGTGACGGAACCGCTGCCAGGCGTTCGCGCCGTCCATCTCGGACGCCTCGTACAGGCTGGCGTCGATGGACTGCAGTCCGCCGAGCAGGGAGATCATCATGAACGGCACACCGCACCAGGTGTTGACCATGATGGCGGCGGCGCGCTGCCAGAAGGAGTCCTCCAGCCACGCCGGCGACGGCAGACCGACGGAGTCCAGGGCGGTGTTGATGATGCCGGCGTCGGCGAGCATGAAGCGCCAGCCGAAGACGGTGACGAAGGTCGGCACGGCCCACGGCAGGATGAGGACCAGCCGGTAGAGGGTGCGGCCGCGCAGCTTCTGGTTGAGCAGCAGGGCCAGGCCCAGGCCGATGCCGTAGTGCAGGGCGACACAGGCGGCCGTCCACACGATCGTCCAGATGAAGTGCGACCAGAAGCGGTCGTAGGCGGTCTCGCCCCACAGGATGTCGGCGTAGTTGTCGATGCCGATGAACTTGTAGGTGGCCTCGATCTCGTTGGCGCCGATGGTGCGGGCCGAGTTCAGGCTGTCCGCGTCGGTGAGGGTGAGATAGAAGCCGTACGCCAGGGGGTACAGCACGATAACACCGAGCACGAGGGCCACCGGCGCGATCATGGCGTAGGCGTACCAGTGCTTCTGGTATCCGCGCTTCAGGCGGTGGAGCGGGCCGGGGCGGGGCGCGCGGTCACCGCGGCGCTTGCCGGTCGCGCGGTCGATGGCGACTGTCATGGTTCGGCACCTTCTGGATGATCAAGGAGTACGGCACACAGGCCGGCGGCCGCCGGACCCTCCCCTCCTGGAAGCGGATCCGGCGGCCACGCGGGCGTTACTTGCTGAAGTCCGGCACCAGCTTGGCGATCGCGGTCTCCGCGTCGCCCAGACCCTTGTCCAGGGACTCCTTGCCGCTCGCGATCTGCGGCAGTTCGTCGTCCAGCGGACCCCACAGCGAGCTGTACTCGGGCAGGGCCGGGCGCGGCTGGGCGGCGGCGAGGACCGTCTGGTAGCCGGCGATGCCCGGGTCGGCCTTGACCTTGTCGGTGTAGGCGTCGTCACGCGTGGGCAGCGTGGAGTTCTTCAGCGCGATGGTCTCCTGCGCCTTGGCCGAGGTCATGAAGTTGACGAACTTCAGCGCGGCCTGCTGCTTGGCCTCGGTGGAGCCGGCGTAGACCGAGAGGTTGTGGCCGCCGGTCGGGGCGCCCGCCTCGCCGGCGGAGCCGGCCGGGACGGTGACGATGCCGAGGTTGTTCTTGTCCTTGAAGGCGGAGCCCTTGTAGAAGTTGGTGATCTCCCACGGGCCCTGGATGATCGAGGCGACCTTGCCGTTGACGAACGCGTCCTGGATGTGGGCGTAGGCGTCGGCGGTGACGTCGGCCTTGTGCAGGCCCTTGCCGTCGAAGAGGTCCAGCCAGGTGCCGTACGCCTTCTCGGCCGCGGCCGACTTGACGGTGACCTTCTTGGCGTCGGCGTCGACCGTGTCGGTGCCCTCGCCGTAGAGGAACGGCTGGGCGTAGTAGCCGGCGGTGGAGCCCCAGTAGCCGTCGACGCCGGTCCTGTCCTTGACGGTGGCGGCGGCCTTCTTCAGGTCGTCCCAGGTCTTGGGGGCCTCGACGCCGGCCTTCTCGAACAGTTCCTTGTTGTAGACGAAGGCGAGGGTGTCGGTGACCAGCGGGACGCCGTAGGTCTTGCCCTCGTACTTGGCCTGCTCGATCAGGTTGGACTTGAACTTGTCCTGCTCGGCGAGGGCCTCGGTGCCGTCCAGCGGCAGGAGGAAACTCTTCTTGGCGAAGGCGGGGGTCCAGCCGACCTCGGCGCGCAGCACGTCGGGGGCGCCGCTGGAGCCGGCGGCGGTGTCGAACTTGTTCTGCGCCTGGTCGAAGGGGACGTTGACGTACTTGACCTTGATGTCCTTGTTGGCGGCCTCGAACTCCTTGACCAGGGCCTGGTACGTCGGCGCCTCGTTGGTCGCGTTGGAGGTGTCCCACCAGGTGATGGTGACCGGGCCGTCGGCCTTGTCGCCGCTGTCGCTGTCTCCGCCGCAGGCCGTCGCCGCGAGGGCGAGGGACGCCACCAGCGCGGTGGCCGCTATGCCACGCCGCATGAGTTTCTCCTTGAGGGTTAAGCCCGTGAGTGCAGGTGCGGCCCCGTCTGCCGTCCTGCGAACCTGCCGACCGCGCCGTTGCCGCCGCCGGGCGACGTGAACGTAACAGCGATGGAACCGTTTCGAAAGACCTTGCAGAAAAGTTTTGCAAGCGACGCCGAGAGTTACTCCGCCGTGACCTGTTCTCGACCGCCCGGCAACCCGGGTTTCCGCCCGTACGGCAAGGGTTCGCACTGTTGTGCAAGACTCTGCAAGCACTTGCCATCCGTTGTCGCCGGGAGAATCATCCCTTGCGGACCGGACGCCACCACGACTTGAGGGATCGCGATGACCCAGCAGCCCGCAGCGGGCCGTTCGACGGCGCGCACCAGGCGTCCGATCGGTGTGCAAGGCGAGAAGCGGCAGCTACAGTCCAGTCCTGTGACCACACGCCTTGCCGATATCGCTGCTCAGGCGGGGGTGAGCGAGGCGACCGTCAGCCGCGTCCTCAACGGCAAGCCGGGCGTCGCCGCCACCACCCGCCAGTCCGTGCTCGCCGCCCTCGACGTCCTCGGCTACGAGCGGCCGGTGCGGCTGCGGCAGCGCAGCGAGGGCCTGGTCGGCCTGATCACCCCGGAGCTGGAGAACCCGATCTTCCCGGCGCTGGCCCAGGTCATCGGGCAGGCGCTGACCCGCCAGGGCTACACGCCGGTGCTCGCCACCCAGACCCCGGGCGGGTCGACGGAGGACGAGCTGACGGAGATGCTCGTGGACCGCGGCGTGGCCGGCATCATCTACGTCTCCGGACTGCACGCCGACACCACCGCCGACACGCAGCGCTACGAGCGGCTGCGGGCGCAGGGCGTGCCGTTCGTGCTCGTGGACGGTTTCTCGCCGAAGGTGCAGGCGCCGTTCATCTCCCCCGACGACCGGGCCGCGATGGCGCTCGCCGTCACCCACCTCGCCTCCCTCGGCCACACCCGCATCGGGCTCGCGCTCGGGCCGAAGCGGTTCGTGCCGGTGCAGCGCAAGATCGAGGGCTTCGTGCGCACCGTGCAGGAGCAGCTGGGTCTGAGCGCCGAGACGGTCGAGACCGAGCTGGTCCAGCACTCGCTGTACACCCTGGAGGGCGGCCAGGCCGCCGCCACCGCGCTGATGGACCGCGACTGCACGGCGGTGGTGTGCGCGAGCGACATGATGGCGCTGGGCGCGATACGGGCGGCCCGGCAGCGCGGTCTGGACGTGCCGAAGGACATCTCGGTGGTCGGCTTCGACGACTCGCCGCTGATCGCCTTCACCGACCCGCCGCTCACCACGGTCCGCAAGCCGGTCCCGGCGATGGGCCAGGCCGCGGTGCGCACGCTCCTGGAGGAGATCGGCGGGACGCCCGCACCCCACAGCGAGTTCGTCTTCATGCCGGAACTGGTGGTGCGCGGTTCGACCGCTTCGGCCCCCGGGGACCGGAATCGTCCCTAGGACGGAGAACAGGGCCTCAGACGCACTGCCACAGGAGGAAAGAGCGGGCCTTCCCCCGGAGGAGGAACATGCGGGTCGGACCCGACCGGGAGATGATCTGACAGGAGGGTCTTTTCTGGCAGACTCTGGCCCATGGGTGACACGACGGTGACAACGCTGGAAGGCCGTGAAGAGGCCGCAGCACACCCCGTCGCTGAGCGGACGGGGCCACGCCGCCTGCGCCGTCTGCGCGTCCCCCGCCGCCCCCGGCTGTGGTTCGAGATCCTGCTGATCGCGGTGAGTTACTGGACGTACTCACTCGTCCGCAACGCCGTGCCGGAACAGCGGTCCGAGGCGCTGCGCAACGCCGACTGGATCTGGCGGCTCGAGCACCAACTGGGCCTCGCCGTCGAGGAGTCCGTCAACCACGCCGTGAACTCGGTGACTTGGCTCATCGTCGGCATGAACTATTACTACGCCACCCTGCACTTCGTGGTGACGCTGGGTGTCCTGGTGTGGCTCTACCGTGGTCATCCCGGCCGGTACGCGGCGGCCCGTCTGGTCCTCTTCACCACCACGGGCATCGCCCTCGTCGGCTACTACCTGTATCCGCTCGCCCCGCCCCGGCTGATGAACGGCCAGGACTTCGTCGACACCGTCATGGTCCACCAGACATGGGGGTCGATGGCCTCCGGCGATCTGAAGAACATGTCGAACCAGTACGCCGCGATGCCGTCGATGCACATCGGCTGGTCGGTCTGGTCCGGTCTGACGGTCTTCGCGCTGGCCGGCGTCCCGTGGGTGCGGGTACTGGGCCTGGTGTACCCGGTGGCCACGCTGGTGGTCATCGTCGCCACCGCCAACCACTTCTGGCTGGACGCGGTGGGCGGCGTCCTCTGCCTGGCCTTCGGCTACGGCATCGCACTGCTCTGGTACGGACGCCGGCCGTACGCCCTGCCCAGGCTGGTGCCCGAGCGGAGAGAACCGGAGACCGGCCCGATCCCGCTGCCGAAACAGGGCTAGGGGGCGTCACGCCCCTCCGTAGAACAGCTCCTCCACCACACCCCGGGCCCGTCGTGCCGTACGCCGGTACGCGTCGAGCATGTCACCGGCGTGACCGGGGCCGTAGCCCAGGTAACGGCCGACGGCGCCCAGTTCGCGGGGCGTGGTGGGGAAGGTGTCCCCGGCGCGGCCCCTGACCAGCATCACCGCGTTGCGCACGCGGGTGGCGAGCACCCAGGCCTCGTCGAGGGTGCCGGCGTCCTCCTCGGAGATCAGCCCGGCCGCGTGGGCGGCGGTCAGCGCCTGCCGCGTGCGGGTCGTGCGCAGGTCCGGTTCCTCGGCGCCGTGCCGCAGCTGGAGCAGCTGCACGGTCCACTCCACGTCGGACAGCCCGCCCGGCCCGAGCTTGGTGTGCAGCTTGGGGTCGGCGCCGCGCGGCAGCCGCTCGGACTCCATCCGGGCCTTCAGCCGCCGGATCTCGCGGACGGCCTCCTCGTCGAGCCCGGCGGCCGGGTAGCGCAGCGGGTCGATCAGCTCGGTGAAGCGGCGCCCCAGGTCCTCGTCCCCGGCGACGTACTCGGCGCGCAGCAGCGCGTGCCGCTCCCACACCAGTGACCAGCGGCGGTAGTACGCCTCGTACGACTTGAGCGTGCGCACCATCGGGCCCGACTTGCCCTCCGGGCGCAGGTCGGCGTCGATGAGCAGGGGTGGGTCGGCGCTGGGTACCTGCAGCAGGCGGCGCATCTCGGCGACCACCTTGTTGGCCGCCTCGGCGGCCTCCCGTTCGTCCACGCCGTCGCGCGGTTCGTGTACGAACAGGACGTCCGCGTCGGAGCCGTAGCCCAGCTCGTGCCCGCCGAAGCGGCCCATGCCGATGATGGCGAACCGGGTGGGGAGCGTGTCCCCCCATCCCTCGCGGACCACCGCGCGGAGCGTGCCGGCGAGGGTGGCGGCCGTCAGGTCGGACACCGCGCCGCCCACCAGGTCCACCAGGGCTCCCTGGTCGGCCTCGGCGGGCTGCGACTCGGTGCCGTAGGAGCCGACGATGTCGGCGGCGGACGTACGGAACAGCTCGCGGCGGCGCACCCCGCGGGCGGCCGTGACGCCCTGGACGGCGTTGTCGGCGCGGCGGACGGCGGCGAGCATCTCCTGCTCCAGGTGGGCGCGCGGGCGCGGCTCGAGTCCCCCGCCGCCGTCGCCGAGCAGCGCCACCGCCTCGGGGGCGCGCATCAGCAGGTCGGGGGCGAGCCGGCCGGCGGACAGCACGCGGGCCAGGTTCTCGGCGGCGGCACCCTCGTCGCGCAGCAGCCGCAGGTACCAGGGCGTCTTGCCGAGCGCGTCGGAGACCTTGCGGAAGGTGAGCAGACCGGCGTCCGGGTCGGCGGAGTCCGCGAACCAGCCGAGCAGCACGGGCAGCAGGGTGCGCTGGATCGCGGCCTTGCGGGTGACGCCGGACGCCAGCGCCTCCAGGTGCCGCAGCGCGGCGGCCGGGTCGGCGTACCCGAGGGCGACCATGCGCTCGCGCGCCGCCTCCGCGCTGAGCCGGGCCTCGCCGGGGGCGAGCGCGGCGACGGCGTCGAGCAGCGGCCGGTAGAACAGCTTCTCGTGCAGCCGCCGTACGACGGAGGCGTGCCGCTTCCACTCCCGGGTCAGGGTGGCGACCGGGTCGGTGCGCAGGTCGAGGGAGCGGCCCAGGCGGCGCAGGTCGGCCTCGTCCTGCGGGACGAGATGGGTGCGGCGCAGCCGGTGGAGCTGGATGCGGTGCTCCATGGAGCGCAGGAAGCGGTAGGCGTCGTCGAGCTGGGCGGCGTCCGCGCGGCCGACATAGCCTCCGGCGGCCAGGGCCTTCAGCGCGTCGAGGGTGGTGCCGCTGCGCAGCGAGGCGTCGGAGCGGCCGTGCACCAGCTGGAGCAGCTGCACCGCGAACTCGACGTCCCGCAGGCCCCCCGGACCCAGCTTCAGCTGCCGGTCGATCTCGGCGGCGGGGATGTTCTCCACCACCCGGCGGCGCATCTTCTGCACGTCGGCGACGAAGTTCTCCCGCTCGGCGGCCCCCCACACCAGCGGCTGGAGCGCGGCGACGTACTCCTCGCCGAGCGCGAGGTCGCCGGCGACCGGGCGGGCCTTGAGCAGCGCCTGGAACTCCCAGGTCTTGGCCCAGCGCTGGTAGTAGGCGAGGTGGGAGGCGAGGGTGCGCACGAGTGGCCCGTTGCGGCCCTCGGGGCGCAGGTTGGCGTCGACGGGCCAGATGGAGCCCTCGACGGTGGTCTCGGAGCAGATCCGCATCATGTGCGAGGCGAGTCGGCCGGCGGCGCGCAGCGCCTTGTCCTCGTCGGCCCCGTCGGCCGCCTCGCCCACGAAGATGACGTCGACGTCGGAGACGTAGTTGAGCTCGTGTCCCCCGCACTTGCCCATCGCTATCACCGCGACCCGGCACAGCGCGGCGTCCTCGGGCGCGTCGGCGTGGGCGAGGGCGAGGGCGGCGCGCAGGGTGGCGGTGGCGAGGTCGGCGAGCTCGGCGGCGGTCTGGGCGATCTCGATCGTGCCGCAGACGTCACGGGCTGCGATGGACAGCAGACAGCGCCGGTAGGCGACGCGGAGCGAGACCGGGTCGGTGGCGTCGGCGAGGCCCCGCTCGAACTCCTCGACGCCGGGGTGCAGGTCGCGCGGCTCGTAGGTGACGAGGGTCTGCCAGTCGCTCGGGTGCCGGGCCAGATGGTCGGCGAGCGCGGCGGACGCGCCGAGCACCCCGAGCAGCCGGTCCCGCAGCGGCTTGGCGGCTATCAGGGTGTCCAGCAGCTCCTGGCGGGCGGTGGCCCCGTCCTGCGCCTCCAGCAGCCGTACGAGTCCCTGCAGCGCGAGATCGGGGTCGGCGGTGGCGCCGAGGGCGTCCAGCAGTACGGGGTCGTCGCGCACGAGTACGAGTCCGGCGCTGTCGAGCAGCCGCTCGGCGGCGGACGGATCGGTGAAGCCGTGCCGCAGCAGTCGCGTGAAGGTACTGCTCCTGCGCCCCGGCGCCGACGTCATCCCCGGCCTCCCTCGTGCCTCACGCCTGTGCCTGGTGCACATGCCTCGGATCAGGGTCGTACGGCCATGAGCCTATCCGGAGTACGGGCCTACGGCCCTGGGACGGCCCGCGATGAGTTCCGGCGGCGGGCGGGGTCTGATGGAGGACGGCAGGTACGGCCGACCGGCGATGGAGGTCCCATGAGCGACACCCCCGAGACCCGTCTCGACCCGCGCTACAGCGACCCGGAGGCCGGCGCGCCGCCCTGGCCGGAGACGGAGCGGCTGCTCGCCGGCGCGGAACTGTTCTGGATCTCCACGGTCCGCCCCGACGGCCGCCCCCACGTCACCCCGCTCCCGGCCGTCTGGTCGGCCGGCGCCCTGCACTTCTGCACCGGTCCGGACGAACGCAAGGCCCGCAACCTGGCGGAGAACCCGCACGTCGTGCTGACGACCGGCACCAACACCTGGAACGAGGGCTACGACGTGGTGGTGGAGGGCGAGGCGGTACGGGTCGCCGACGACGCGCGGCTGCGCGTGCTGGCGGCGGTGTGGGAGGCGAAGTACGGCGATTTCTGGCACTTCGAGGTCCGTGACGGGTATTTCCATCACGGTCCGGGACACGCTGTCGTGTTTTCGGTGGCGCCGCGGACCGTATTCGGCTTCGGTAAGGGGGAGCCGTTCAGCCAGACCAGGTGGCGGTTCGCCTGACACCGGGCCGACCGTCGACGAAGGAGTCTCTGTTCCATGGACATGACCCTCGAAGTGATCCCCCTCCCCGTGAGCGACGTCGACCGCGCCAGGGACTTCTACCGGGACAGGGTGGGCTTCCACGTCGACATCGACCAGGAGGTCATGCCGGGCCTGCGCATCGTCCAGCTGACCCCGCCCGGCTCCGGCTGCTCGATCGCCCTCAGCGACTCCCTCTGGGAATCGACCCCCGGCCCCACCCCGGCCCCCGGCTCCTACCAGGGGCTCCAGCTCTGCGTCGCCGACATCAAGGCGGCCCACGCGGAACTGGTCGAGCGGGGCCTGGACGTCTCCGAACCGGTCCGGTACGCCGAGTCCGACGGCGCCACCTTCATGTACTTCACCGACCCGGACGGCAACGGCTGGGCGGTGCAGGAGTACCGGCGGCGGGCGGAGGAGCCGCTGCACAAGGTGCTGGGGGATCTCGCGGAGGGGTAGGTCCGCCGTCGTCGGTCAGAGATCGTCGGGAAGGACGCGGAAGCAGGAGAAGTCGCCACCCACCGGACGTAGCACCCGGAAGTCCCGGAGGTCTCCGGTGAGGATGGCGTCCGTGCCGTGTCCGGCGGCGAGAGCGACATCGACAGCGTCCACCAGGTCCAGGGACGCGTACCGGGCCCGGACGGCCAGCGCGGCATCCATGATCTCCGGTGCCGGCGGGGCGAGGACCAGCCGCATCTGCCGGACACGCCCGGTGAGGGAGCGAAGGATTCCGTCAGCCGCCCCACGCCCGGCACGGCTGGTGGCCACCTGGTGCACCTCGGGAACCGGCATGTGCCGCAGGGAGTGCGGACTGCCTCCCGATCGCGTGACACATGTCGTCGGCGTGGCGTGTCAAACCATGACAAATGGCCACTCGGGCTGAGACGGACGGCCACGTGTGCAGCCAGGAGTACGAGCTCCGGCCCACACCGGGTCACCGGGCACGGGCCGTACGCACACATCCGATGAGGGGAAGCCGCCGATGAGTGAGTCCGTACGAACCGGATCCGGGAGCACCGGAGAGAAGGCCAAGGCAGAGACCTCCGCGACGGCCGGCCAGGCCAAGCAGGCCGCCGGGCAGGTCGCGGGGACCGCGGCGGAGCAGGCCCGGACCGTCGTGGACGAGGCGCGGCAGCAGGCCGGCACGGTCATCGAGGACCTGCGCAGCCGCGCGGTGGACGAGGCGGACGGGCAGACCAGGCGGGCGGCCGGCACACTGCGGCAGTGGGCGAACGACTTCTCCGGCCTGGCCGCGCACGCGGAGAGCGACTCGCCCGCCCGCAGCCTGGCGGTCCGGGCCGGCGACAAGGGGCAGCGGGCGGCCGACTATCTGGAGCGGCAGGGGGTCGAAGGCCTCGTCGCCGACCTCCAGGGCTTCGCCCGGCGCCGCCCCGGCGTCTTCCTGGGCGGCGCGCTGCTGGCCGGACTGGCAGTCGGGCGTCTGGCGAAGGTGGCGCAGACGGCCTCTCAGGCCGACGGGAACGGGCAGCGGCGGGTCACCGCGGCCCCGGTCTCCGAGGCCCTGCCGGTCGCTCCCCCGCCGGGGACCGCACCGCCCGCACCGTCCACTCCGCCGACCCTCGGCGCGCCGCCGGCCGGCACGCCGGGCCGCCCGTTCCCGGAGGCGTGAGATGGCCACGATGTCACCGCTGTCCCGGGCCCGCTCGTCCGAGCCTTATGAAGGGGAGCGGTCCGCGGGTGAGCTGCTGTCCCAGGTGACCTCCGACCTCCAGGTCCTCTTCCGTCAGGAGGTGGACCTGGCCAAGGCGGAGATCAAGGAGGAGGGCACCAAGGCGGGCAAGGCGGCCGGGATGTTCGGCGGTGCCGGCTTCGCCGGCTACATGGTCCTGCTGTTCCTGTCGCTGGCGGCCATGTTCGGTCTGGCCAGTGTGATGGACGAGGGCTGGGCCGCGCTGATCATCGCCGCGCTGTGGGCCGTCGCCGCGGCCGTGCTGTACCAGAAGGGCCGCGCGAAGATGCGCACCGTCTCGCCGAAGCCCGAGCACACCGTCCAGACGCTGAAGGAGGACGCGGAATGGGCACGTCACCCGACCAAATGAGGGCCGAGATAGCGGCCACCCGCAACCAGCTGTCCGCGGACGTGGACCGGCTCGCCGACCGGGCCAGCCCGCGCCGTATGGCCCGCCGCCGCAAGGCGCGGATGCGCCGCACGGTGTCGGGCGTCCGTGACCGCGTCATGGGCACCGCGTCCTACACGGCGCACGGCGTGGCCGACACCGCCCGGACGGCGGCCGACTCGGTGCAGTCGGCGGCGGGTTCGGCGGCCGGCTCGGTGCAGGAAGGCACCGAACGCGCGGCCGACTCGGCACGCGAGGCCGCCGGCCAGGCGGGAGAGGCCATCCAGCAGACGCCCGAGATGGCCCGCCGCCAGACACAGGGCAACCCGATCGCCGCCGGCCTGGTCGCCTTCGGCGTCGGCCTGCTGGCCGCCTCGATGATTCCCGCCTCCGAGAAGGAGCAGCAGAAGGCGTCCGAGCTGATGGAACGCGGCGCCGAGGCGCTGGAGCCGGTGAAGCAGGCCGCCACCGAGTCCGCGCAGCACCTGAAGGAGGACGCGAAGGAGGCCGCGCAGAGCGCGGCCGCGGAGGTGAAGGACACCGCGCAGCAGGCGGCCCGCACCACCCAGGACGAGGCCCGTGACCGGGCCGGCCAGGTCACCGACCAGGCCAAGGACTCCGGCCGCATCCTCAAGGACGAGACCCGCAAGCGCTCCGGCCCCACGTGAGGCCGGGCACCGGCGGACGGAGGAAGCCCTGTCCCGGCCCGCTCGGGCCGGGACAGGGCTTCCTCTCGCCCCGGTGAACGGTCAGGCGAGGATCAGGATCGGAGCCACGGCCGCCACCACACCGGTGACGCCTGGCGCCGGCTGAAGCCGGGGGCCGCCGCGAGGACGGCCCCCGGTGCGGGTCAGCTCGCGTACGTTTCGAACTCGGCGATCCTCGGGGTGCCCGAGGCGCCGGTGATCTCGAAGGTGATCTTCTTCAGGGAGGTGGCGGAGAAGCTGATGACGCCCGCTCCGCTGCCGGAGGCCAGGACGGCTCCCGTGTCGTGGTTGACGACGCGGTAGGAGCCGATGGTGCCCGAGCCCGACGCCTGCCTGATGTTGATCTTGGAGACGGTGGTGGCGGAGCCCCACTTGACCGAGACGGAACCGGTCGAGCCGGAGGGCGCCCAGTACGTGCTCGTGCTGCCGTCGATGACGTTGCCGTAGCTCGTCCCGGAGGCCTTGGAGGACCCGTCGGCGCCCGCGCCGAGGCTGAGGTTGGTGCCGGTGGGCGGGTCGGTGGGGTCAGGGTCGGTGGGGTCCGGGTCCGGGTCGGTGGGGTCAGGGTCCGTGGGGTCGGGGTCGGTCGGGTCCGGGTTCTGCGGGGTGCAGCTGCCGTCGGAGACCTTCAGGCCCTTGTTGGCGCCGGCCGTCTGGCTCACCACGCTCGGCACGCAGTTGGCCGCGTCGAGGGTGTACGCGTACGGAATGCTGACCGAGGTGTTCGACGTCGGGTTCGGACCGGCCGGGTTGTTGTCGCCGCTGCGCGAGGACCAGGTCACGTTGTCGAAGATGTTGCCGCTGACCTGCCAGTAGCCGGCCGCGTCGGTGTAGAACGTGCCGAGGACGTCCTTGGAGTCCTCGAAGTAGTTGTTGTCCACCTTGGCGCGGGCGCCGGCACGGGAGTTGATCCCGGACTCGTTCAGGTTCTTGTAGTGGTTGTTGTAGATGTGCGAGATGCCGCCGCGCAGCAGGGGCGTACGGGAGTCGATGTTCTCGTACAGGTTGTGGTGGAACGTGACGTACCCGTTCGAGGTGTCGCTCTCGCTGGAGCCGATGAGGCCGCCGCGGCCGGAGTTGCGCAGGGTGCTGTAGGACAGCGTCACGTACTGGGTGTTGTCCTTCATGTCGAAGAGGCCGTCGTAGCCCTCCGACTCGCCGCCGGACGCCTCCAGCGTGGTGTGGTCGACCCAGACGTTGCGGACATCGCTTTCCATGCCGATGGCGTCTCCGCCGTTCGACGTGGGCGAGCCGGACTTCTTGACGTTCCTGACCGTCACGTTCTGGATGATGATGTTGCTGGAGTCCCGGATGTGGATGCCCAGCTGGTCGAAGACGGCGCCGTTGCCGACACCGACGATCGTGACGTTGCTGATCTGCTTGAGCTCGATGACACCGGCGGCGGTGCTGCAGCTGTTGCCGGACACCTTGGCCGTGTTGCCGTGGTTGATGGTGCCCTCGACCTGGATGGTGATCGGGGTGGAGCTGCTGGCCCGGCCGCACAGGGCCTGGTGGATCGCGGTGCCGGTGGTGGCGCGGACCGTCTGGCCGCCCGCACCGCCGGTGGTCCCGCCGTTCTGGGTCGCGTAGCCGGTGACACCGCCGGTTGCGGCGGATGCCGTGGACGTGGACAGGGTCAGGCCGGTCGCTGCCGCGAGGGCTCCCGTGGCCAGTACGGCGGAGAGCCGCACGGCGACTGATCGTCTCATTCTCGTCTCGCCTTTCGTCCTCTGAGTCGGGGGCCGGTGCCGGTGTCGGTGCCGGTGTCGGCGCCGGTCAGGTTCGTGTCATGGGCATGACAGTGACATCGATGAGAGGGGGCGGGGTGGGCCGGACCCATCGATGAGAAAGCGCTTTCTTCTGGTCTGCCGTGACAGTAGGGCCACGCTCGAGGGGCTGGCAAGACTCCGCGCAGTTACGGAGGGGAAGCTTCCACTTGCCGCGGCGCCGCGGCCTCCTCCCTGTCGCTCCCCGATCTAGGACAGGATCTGGCCTCGATGACTTCTAACGTGGTCCTTGTCCGACGGAGCAGAACAACGGAAGGCGGATGACCATGACCGTGAACGAGCTGACCACCGACGACCCGAGCGGAACCCCGGCCGTCACCGGCGAGCGCGCCGACCTGCTGGAGATGCTCGCCAAGCACCGGCACTTCCTGCGCTTCACCACCCGCGACCTCACCGACGAACAGGCCGGGCTGCGGACCACGAGCAGCGAGCTCTGCCTGGGCGGCCTGGTCAAGCACGTCACCTCGGTCGAGCGGAACTGGGTGGACTTCATCCTGAACGGCCCCTCGACGATGGGGGACTTCACCGCCATGACCGAGGCCGACTGGGCCCGGCGGGCCGACGAGTTCCGGATGCTGCCCGGTGAGACGCTGGCCGGCGTGCTGGCCGAGTACGCCGATGTGGCCCGCCGGACCGACGACCTGGTCGTCGCCCTGCCCGACCTGGAGGCCAGGTGGCCGCTGCCGAAGGCCCCGTGGTTCGAGTCCGGCACGGAGTGGTCGGTCCGCAGGGTGCTGATGCACATCATCGCCGAGACCGCTCAGCACGCCGGCCACGCCGACATCATCCGTGAGTCCTTGGACGGCGCCAAGAGCATGGGCTGACGGCACCGTCGCCATTGCCGCGTCGTCTTCCGCCGGGGAGGGGCGGGGCCGGAGGCGGCGGTGAACGTTCATGGGGCCGGGACCCACAGCCATCGGCCATCGGCCCCATACGCTCGTCAGCCGGGCACCCTGCCGGACACCCGCTCCGGTCCGCGGCTACAGCACCGGCAGGTTCTTGCGCAGCTCGAAGGCCGTGACCTCGGAGCGGTACTCCTCCCACTCCTGCTTCTTGTTGCGCAGGAAGAAGTCGAAGACGTGCTCGCCGAGGGTCTCGGCCACCAGGTCGCTGCGTTCCATCAGGGTAAGGGCCTCGCCCAGGTTCTGCGGCAGGGGCTCGATGCCGAGCGCGCGGCGCTCCGCGTCGGAGAGGGCCCACACGTCGTCCTCGGCGCCCGGCGGGAGCTCGTAGCCCTCCTCGATGCCCTTCAGTCCGGCGGCCAGCAGGACGGCGTAGGTCAGGTACGGGTTGGCGCCGGAGTCGATGGAGCGGACCTCCACGCGTGCCGAGCCGGTCTTGCCGGGCTTGTACATGGGCACGCGGACCAGGGCCGAGCGGTTGTTGTGGCCCCAGCAGATGTACGACGGGGCCTCGCCGCCGGCGCCCGCCGTGCGCTCCGTGCCGCCCCAGATGCGCTTGTAGGAGTTGACCCACTGGTTGGTGACCGCCGAGACCTCCGCCGCGTGCCGCAGCAGGCCCGCGATGAAGGAGCGGCCGACCTTGGAGAGCTGGAACTCGGCACCGGACTCGTAGAACGCGTTGCGGTCGCCCTCGAAGAGGGAGAGGTGCGTGTGCATGCCGGAGCCGGGGTGCTCGGAGAAGGGTTTCGGCATGAAGGTCGCCTGGACGCCCTGCTCCAGCGCCACCTGCTTCATGACCAGGCGGAACGTCATGATGTTGTCCGCCGTGGAGAGCGCGTCCGCGTAACGGAGGTCGATCTCCTGCTGGCCGGGGGCGCCCTCGTGGTGGGAGAACTCCACCGAGATGCCCATCGACTCCAGCATGGTGATCGCCTGGCGGCGGAAGTCCATGCCGACGTTCTGCGGGGTGTGGTCGAAGTAGCCGGAGTTGTCGGCCGGGGTCGGGCGGCTGCCGTCCAGCGGCTTGTCCTTCAGCAGGAAGAACTCGATCTCCGGGTGGGTGTAGAAGGTGAAGCCCAGGTCGGAGGTGCGGGCCAGGGCGCGCTTGAGGACGTAGCGCGGGTCCGCGAAGGACGGGGAGCCGTCCGGCATGAGGATGTCGCAGAACATGCGGGCCGTACCGGGGGCCTCGGCGCGCCAGGGGAGGATCTGGAAGGTCGACGGGTCCGGCTTGGCGATCATGTCGGACTCGTACACCCGGGCGAAGCCCTCGATGGCGGAGCCGTCGAAGCCGATCCCCTCATCGAACGCCTGTTCGAGCTCGGCGGGGGCGACGGCCACGGACTTGAGGAAGCCCAGCACGTCGGTGAACCACAGGCGCACGAACCGGATGTCGCGCTCCTCCAACGTCCGGAGCACGAACTCCTGCTGCTTGTCCATCTTCCGCTTCCCCATCCTTGCCGGTCAGGCCGCCTGTCCGCTCCCACGCCCCCGGGAGGCGGTCGGGCATTGCGAGCATCCCACCACACCAGCGTTTCATACGCGTTGCCGACCTTGATCGACCGGCTTGCCGCGGCTTGAACGCCTCGCACATGACAGGTGTACCGCTCCAGGGCCCATCTTGCCCGTTCGGACCGACATCCGTAACGGGCGGCTCACGGCCTCGGGGAGATGCCCAGCAGGAGGGGGCCCGTGGGGGCCGCGACGATGTCCGCCACCGTGACCGGGTCCAACGAGGCGAAGAACGCCTCCTGGGCCCCGCGCAGGGCGCCGCGCAGTCGGCAGGCAGAGCTCAGCGGGCAGGGGGACGAGGTGGGGGTGCCCTCGCAGTCGACGACGTCCCCCTCGCCCTCGAAGGCCCGGACCACCGCGCCCACCGAGGCGGCACGGCCCTCCTCCGTGAGGCCCAGACCGCCGCCCCGGCCGCGGCGGGCCGTCAGCAGGCCCATGTGCTGGAGCTCGGCGACGACCTTCGCGGCGTGGGTGTACGGCACGTCCATGGCTTCCGAGACGTCGCGCGTCGTCGGGTTGGAGTCACCGGCCACGGCGAGGCGCATGAGGACGCGGAGGGCCAGGTCTGTGGAGCGGAGGAGCCGCATGGCAGAGAGCGTAGGTAATACGCATCTCGGGTTCAAGTTTTCCGCGGTGCGCTCCCGCGCGGTCCTGTCCGGTCCCGTTGCCCGTGCACCCTACGGCTCACCCCCTCTCCCCTATTACGATCAGCTGACCCGTTCGTCACACTCCCCCCGAAGGGCACCTCCATGGGCTCCGCCAAGAAGAGCAGCGCGTCACGTTCGGCGCGCATAGAGGAGATGCGGCGCGCCGAGAAGGCCCGCGAGCGCCGCACCCGGATCCTCGTCATCGCCGCCAGTGTGGTGGTCGTCGCCGGGCTCGTCGCCGGCAGTGTGGTGCTCGTCCAGTCGCAGTCGGACGACGACGGCGGCACGGCCGCCGACTCGAAGAGCTCGGGCAAGTTCGTCGCGGGCGACGACGGTGTGCGCAAGTGGGAGGGCGAACTGGGTCGCAACCACGTGACCAAGGCGGTGGACTATCCCGCCTCGCCCCCGGTGGGCGGCGACCACAACCCGGTGTGGATGAACTGCAACGGGGACGTCTACACCGACGAGATCAACAACACCAACGCCGTGCACTCGCTGGAGCACGGTGCCGTGTGGGTGACGTACAACGCCTCGGCCGAGAAGGCGGACGTCGACGCGCTCGCGGCGAAGGTGAAGAAGACGCCGTACACGCTGATGAGTCCGGTGGACGGCCAGAAGGACCCGATCATGCTGTCCGCCTGGGGGCACCAGCGCACGGTGACCGGCGCGGACGACCCGAACCTGGACACGTTCTTCGAGAAGTTCGTCCAGGGGAAGCAGACACCCGAGCCGGGGGCCGCCTGTACCAACGGGCTGTCCGAGTGAGGCAGGCGGGGCTGATCGCGGGGGCCGCGGCCACGGCACTGGTCGCGGCCGGGGCGATCACCTACGCGGTGGCCGGGGACGAGGGGTCGTCGGACGCGGTCCCTTCGGCCGGTTCCGCGGACGCCGGCTTCGCCCGGGACATGGCCGTGCATCATCAGCAGGCCGTCGAGATGTCGTACGTCGTGCGGGACCGCACGGACGACGAGGAGGTCCGGCGGCTCGCCTACGACATCGCCCAGACGCAGGCCAACCAGCGGGGCATGCTGCTGGGGTGGCTCGACCTGTGGGAGCTGCCCAAGGTGTCCGCGGATCCGCCGATGACCTGGATGGGCATGGGGGACACGGCCTCCGGCAAGGACGGGGCGCTGATGCCGGGGATGGCGACCAATGCCGAGATGAAGCGGCTGGGGACGCTGAGCGGGGAGCGGGCGGAGGTTTTCTATCTGCAGCTCATGACGGACCATCACCAAGGCGGGGTCCACATGGCCCAGGCGTGCGTCCGCGCGTGCGAGGTGGGGGTCGAGAAACGGCTCGCGCGGGGGATGGTGGAGGGGCAGGAGTCGGAGATCGCGCTGATGGCGGGGATGCTGGAGGAGCGGGGGGCGGCGGCCCGGCCGTAGCGGACGGGGCTCCAGGACATCGCGTCGCTCTGACGATTACACTGGGCCCGTGCCTCAACTACGTCTCGCCCTGAATCAGATCGACTCGAGCGTCGGTGACCTCGCCGGCAACGCCGAAACGATGGTCCGCTGGACCCGGCACTCCGCCGAGCAGGGAGCGCACCTCGTGGCGTTCCCCGAGATGGCGCTGACCGGGTATCCCGTCGAGGACCTCGCCCTCCGGTCGTCCTTCGTGGAGGCTTCGCGCGCCGGCCTGCGCTCCCTCGCCTCACGGCTCGCCGAGGAGGGGCTCGGGGACCTTCCGGTGATCGTCGGGTACCTCGACCGCAGCGCCGCCGCCCAGCCGAAGTACGGACAGCCGGCCGGTGCGCCGCAGAACGCGGGCGCCGTGCTGTACGGGGGTGAGGTGGTGCTGAGCTTCGCCAAGCACCACCTGCCGAACTACGGCGTCTTCGACGAGTTCCGGTACTTCGTGCCCGGCGACACCATGCCGGTGGTGCGGGTGCGCGGTGTCGATGTCGCCCTCGCCATCTGTGAGGACCTGTGGCAGGACGGGGGGCGGGTGCCGGCGGCGCGCTCGGCGAAGGCCGGGCTGCTCCTGTCGGTCAACGCCTCGCCGTACGAGCGGGACAAGGACGACACCCGGCTGGAGCTGGTGCGCAAGCGGGCGCAGGAGGCCGGCTGTACGACCGCGTACCTCGCGATGATGGGCGGGCAGGACGAGCTGGTCTTCGACGGGGACTCGATCGTGGTGGACCGTGACGGTGGCGTCGTGGCGCGTGCGCCGCAGTTCGCCGAGGCGTGTGTGGTGGTCGATCTCGAACTGCCCGCCGCGGAGGCCGACGCGCCGACGGGGATCGTCGACGACGGGCTGCGGATCGACCGGGTCGTGCTGTCGGAGGCGCCCGTGCCCGCGTACGAGGCCTCGTTGTCCGGGGGGTACGCCGAGCGGCTCGACGATGACGAGGAGGTGTACTCCGCGCTGGTCGTCGGGTTGCGGGCGTATGCCGCGAAGAACGGGTTCCGGTCGGTGCTGATCGGGTTGTCCGGGGGGATCGACTCGGCGTTGGTCGCCGCGATCGCCTGTGACGCGGTGGGGGCGGAGAACGTCTACGGCGTGTCGATGCCGTCGAAGTACTCGTCCGAGCACTCGAAGGACGACGCGGCGGAGCTGGCCCGGCGGACGGGGCTGAACTACCGGACGGTGGCGATCGAGCCGATGTTCGATGCGTATATGGGGGCGCTGGGGCTGACGGGGCTGGCGGAGGAGAACCTGCAGTCGCGGCTGCGGGGGACGCTGCTGATGGCGATCTCCAATCAGGAGGGGCACATCGTGCTGGCGCCGGGGAACAAGTCGGAGCTGGCGGTGGGGTACTCGACGCTGTACGGGGACTCCGTGGGGGCGTACGGGCCGATCAAGGACGTGTACAAGACCTCGGTGTTCCGGTTGGCCCAGTGGCGCAACCGGGCGGCGGTGGAGCGGGGGCAGACGCCGCCGATTCCGGAGAACTCGATCTCCAAGCCGCCGAGCGCCGAGTTGCGGCCGGGGCAGGTGGACACGGACTCGCTGCCGGACTATCCGGTGCTGGACGCGATCCTGGCGCTGTACGTGGACCGGGACCGGGGGGCGGACGAGATCGTCGCGGCCGGGTTCGACGCGGAGCTGGTGGCGAAGACGCTGCGGATGGTGGACCGGGCGGAGTACAAGCGGCGGCAGTATCCGCCGGGTACGAAGATCTCCCCGAAGGGCTTCGGCAAGGACCGCCGGCTGCCGATCACGAACGGTTGGCGCGAGGGCACACCTCCCACGGCCTGACCCGACGACACGTGCGGCGCCGGTGCGGCTTCAGGGGGGTGCGTCTCGTGCCTGCGGCGCCGGTGCGCCTTCGAGGGGGTGGGCGTGGCGCCCATGGTCGGTGGGTGGGTCGGGGCCGTGTCGGGGGTGCCCGTCCTCGGACCGGCGCGGATCACGTCTCCCGGAGGGGGTGCGGGGCGCGGACGCGCCGGCCACTGCGGGCGGCCACCCCCGCCCCGTCCCCTTCCCGCCGTACGCGGCTACCCGCTGCCACGGCCTCCGTTCCCGCCCTCCTGCGATCCGCGTGCCTCCGCCCCTGCGGGCAACAAGGTCACCGCCCCGGCGTCACCCTGTGGTTCTCAGTCGTCCTGTGCGGTGACCTTCACCCGGGCCGCGATGGGGAGGTGGTCGCTCGCCGTGGCCGGGAGGGTCCAGGAGCTCTCCGGTTCGGCCCCCTTGACCAGGATCTGGTCGATCCGCGCCATCGGGAACGACGCCGGCCAGCTGAAGCCGAAGCCGCTGCCCGCGGCGCCCTGGGTGGAGCGCATCTGGGAGGTGACGGCGTTCAGGGCGCGGTCGTTCATCGTGCCGTTCAGGTCGCCGAGCAGGACGATGTTCGGCAGCGGTTCATCGGCGATGGCCTCGCCCAGGGCGTCGGCGCTCTTGTCGCGCTGGCGGGCCGTGAAGCCGGCCTCCAGTTTCACGCGGACCGAGGGGAGGTGGGCGACGTAGACGGCGACCTGGCCAGCGGGGGCGGCCACCGTGGCGCGCATCGCGCGCTTCCAGCCGAGGCGGATGTCGACCGCCTTCGCGTCGCTCAGGGGGTACTTGCTCCACAGGCCGACGGTGCCGACCACCTCGTGGTACTTGTACGTCGACTCCAGCGCCCGCTCGTACGTCGGGACCTCCGACGCCTTCAGCTCCTCGAGGGCCAGTACGTCCGCGCCCGAGGCGGCCACACCGCGGGCGGTGGCGGACGGGTCCGGGTTGTCGGCGTTGACGTTGTGCGTGGCCACCATGAGGTCGCCGCCCGTGGCGGTCTTGTCGGTGAGCAGGCCGCCGAAGAGGTTCAGCCAGACGGCCGTCGGCAGGATCGTCACGATCAGTGCCGTCGCCGACTTGCGGATGAGACCGAGGACGAGCAGCACGGGGATCAGCAGGCCCACCCAGGGGAGGAAGGTGTCCACCAGACTGCCCAGGTTGCCGATCGCGTTCGGGATGTGGCCGTGGGCCAGCATGACCAGGGCCGTCAGGACCGAGCAGGCGGCCAGGACGAGGCCGCGGCGCCAGATGCCGCGGTCGCCGCGCCAGCCTCTGGTGAGGCGCTCGCGCAGGCGCCGGAGCCGGGTGGGCTGCGGCTCGGACCCCGAACCACCGTTGTCCGTCTCCGTCATGTACGCCTGCTGCGCCATACCGTCGCCTCACAACCTGCCGTGCACACCATCGCCCCTGTGTCCGTAAGACCCTAGGGGATGATCGGTTCCGTTCCTGCCGCCCCTCGACGGCCGTACGGGGGCGAGGACGTCCGGGGGCGCTCGGGGAGTTCCGGGCGGGGGTGGGGAAAGCGCCCTCTGTGACGAAACGCGCACATCGCTGCTAGCCGCTGACGGGGCGCAGGCCCTGGAGGAGGGTGTCGACGACCTGTTCGGCGAGGTCGTCCGGGAGGTCGGCGTCGGGGCGCAGGACGGTGCGGACGAGGATGGGGCCCACGACGATGTCGTTGAGGATCTCCATGTCGACGTCGGCGCGCAGTTCGCCGTTGTCCCGGCCCCGGCGCAGCACCTCCAGGCCGAGTCTGCGGCGCGGCAGGATGACGGTGTCGTGGTAGGCGGCCCAGAGGTTGGGGCTGCTCTTCATCTGGGCGCGCACGTTGTGCAGGATCGCCGAGGTCCGGCCGGCCAGGCCGCGCAGGCGCAGGGACTCCAGCAGGACGACGAGGTCGTCGCGCATGGAGGTGCCGGGGAGTTCGGGGTCCGGGGGCTCGGCGGCGCGCAGGACGTCGACGAGGAGTTGCTCCTTGCCGCTCCAGCGGCGGTAGATGGTGGCCTTGCCGACGCCGGCGGTGCGGGCGATGCGCTCGATGGAGAGCTCCGCGAGGGGCACGCCGTCCTCCAGGAGCTTCATCACTCCTTCGATGATGGCGCGTTCGACCGCCTCGCTGCGGGGACGGCCCCGTGCGGGACCGTCCTGCCGGGGGTCGGTGTCGACCGGGCTCACGTCGTCGGGTCCTTACGTCGGAGGCGGGCTGGGACGATTCTCCCCGGTGGGCGGTGGGAACGGTCCACCGCCCAGGGGTCTTCAGTCCTCCGCGGACACCAACTCCTGCTTCTCGTCGCCCCCTTCGGACGTCGGCGTACGGCCGGGCAGGAACACGGCGACGACGATCGCGCCCAGCACCGCGACACCCGCTCCCCACAGCGCGGTGACGTGCATGGCGTGCAGGAACGCGTCGTCGGCCGCGCCGATCAGGAGCTCGCCGCGCGCGCCCAGCCGGTCCGCCACGGCCAGGGTGGCCTCGATGGACTCGCCGGCGGCGTGCCGTGCGCCGGGCGGCAGCAGGCCGAGCTCGCCCTCGATGCCGTTGCGGTAGGCGGCGGACAGCACCGAGCCGAGGACGGCGATGCCGAGGGCGCCGCCGACCTGGCGGAAGGTGTTGCTGAGCGCGGAGGCGGAGCCGGCCTTCTCGCGGGGCAGGGCCTGCATGATGACGACGCTGACCGGTGTCATGACGTGGGCCATGCCGGCGCCCATGAGGAAGAAGATGACCTCCAGGATCCAGATCGGCGTGTCCTCGTCCAGGATGGCGAACGCGGCCAGTGTTCCCGCGAGCACCACCAGGCCGGCGGTCGTGGTGGCCTTGTTGCCGAAGCGGTCCACCAGGAGGCGGGCCCGGGGCGCGAAGATCATCTGTGTGGCGGCCAGCGGCAGCAGCAGCAGCCCGGTCTCCAGCGGCGAGTAGCCGCGCACGCTCTGGGTGTAGAACACCGCGAAGAACGTCACGCCCATCAGTGCGAAGAAGACCAGCGCGATCGCGACGATCGAGGCGGAGAACACCTTGTTCTTGAAGTAGGTGACGTCGATGGACGGGTGGTCGCTGCGCTTCTCGAACACCACGAACGCGGCGAGCACGGCGAGACCGGCGCCGATGGTCGACACCACCGTGACGTCGGTGAAGTCGGCGAGTTGGCCGCCCTTGATGATGCCGTAGACCAGCAGGACCAGTCCGGCCACGGACAGGACGACACCGACGGGGTCGATCCGGCCCGGGTTCGGGTCGCGGGAGTCGGGGACCAGCCACAGCATCAGGACGACGGCGAGGACGACGATCGGCACGTTGATGAGGAAGACCGAGCCCCACCAGAAGTGGTCCAGGAGGACTCCGCCGGTGATCGGGCCGATGGCGATGGCGAGGCCCACACCGCCCGCCCAGATGCCGATGGCCTTGGCCTGCTCGTCGCGTTCGAAGACGTTCATCAGGACGGCCAGGGTGGCCGGCATGACGAACGCGGCGCCCAGACCCATCACCGCGCGGAAGCCGATCAGCTCGGCCGGTGAGCCGGAGAACGCGGCGAGCGCCGAGCCGGCGCCGAACGCGACGAGACCGCCGATCAGCACCTTCTTGCGGCCGAGCCGGTCGCCCAGCAGCCCCGCGCTGAAGAGCAGCCCGGCGAAGACGAGCGTGTAGGCGTTGATCGCCCACTCCAGCTCGCTCTGTGTGGCGCCCAGGCCGGTGGGGGCGGGGGTGGAGATCGTCTTGATGGCGACGTTCAGGATCGAGTTGTCCAGTACGACGATCAGCAGGCTCAGCATCAGCACGCCGAGGATCGCCCAACGGCGCCGGTGCACGGCTTCCGGGACCCGGCGGGCAGGGGCGGCAGGAGAAGTCATGCGGCCCAGAGTAGTTAATTACGATACGAGACCGTCTCGTATCGTAAGGGTTTTGCCCAGACCTTGCCGGGATATTGCACGGCGGAACTCACAGGGGGGCCTCTGGCCCTCCTCCGGGTGAAGTGCCACCATGGACGTGGTCCGGGGACGCCGTCAGGGCGCCTCGAGATGACGTGTTGGGAGACTTCCATGACGCAGCTTTCGGCTGCCCAGACCGGTGCGTCCGGTCCCTCCGGCGGCGGCAAGACGCTGTACGGGGGCAAGGGAACCCGCCGTATCACGGTCCGCGACATCGCCGCCGCCAAGGAGCGCGGCGAGAAGTGGCCCATGCTCACCGCGTACGACGCGATGACCGCGTCCGTGTTCGACGAGGCCGGTATCCCGGTGATGCTCGTCGGCGACTCCGCGGGCAACTGCCACCTCGGGTACGAGACCACCGTGCCCGTCACCCTCGACGAGATGACCATGCTGTCGGCCGCGGTGGTGCGCGGTACCTCGCGCGCCCTGATCGTGGGCGACCTGCCCTTCGGTTCCTACCAGGAGGGCCCGGTGCAGGCGCTGCGCTCGGCGACCCGGCTGGTGAAGGAGGCGGGTGTCGGCGCGGTGAAGCTGGAGGGCGGCGAGCGGTCGCACCGGCAGATCGAGCTGCTGGTGGAGTCCGGGATCCCGGTCATGGCGCACATCGGGCTGACGCCGCAGTCGGTGAACGCGATGGGCTACCGGGTGCAGGGGCGTGGCGAGGAGGCGGCGCAGCAGCTGCTGCGGGACGCCAAGGCCGTGCAGGACGCGGGGGCGTTCGCGGTGGTGCTGGAGCTGGTGCCGGCGGAGCTGGCGGGTGAGGTGACGCGGGTGCTGCAGATTCCCACCGTCGGGATCGGGGCCGGTCCGGACACGGATGCGCAGGTGTTGGTGTGGACCGACATGCTGGGGCTGACGGGCGGGCGTGTGCCCAAGTTCGTCAAGCAGTACGCCGATCTGCGTGAGGTCATGAGCGGGGCGGCCAAGGCGTTCGCCGAGGACGTGGTCGGCGGGACGTTCCCGGAGGAGGCGCACTCCGTCCACTGAGCCACTGCCGCACCACCTGTCGGCCCCGCTGATCTCCCCCCGTCGGCGGGGCCGGCACCTTTTTGCGGCCTGAAACGGCGCCGCTCTCGCGGATGCGGTGCGCGCCGTCGTGGTGCCTCAGTCGATGGTTGCGGCGGCCATGCGGGAGTTGTCGGTGCCGTCGGCCGGGCTGTCGGTGGGATGTCGGGGGTTTGTCGGTGGGGGTCGGCACAGTTCTCGGCATGAAGCGAAACGACAATGACCTGGGAGGCGCGGGGAGCGCCGTCACCGTGCGGGGGCTGGTCAAGCACTACGGGGAGACCAAAGCGCTGGACGGGGTCGATCTGGATGTGCGGGAGGGCACCGTGATGGGGGTGCTCGGGCCGAACGGGGCCGGGAAGACCACCCTCGTACGGATCCTGTCCACCCTTCTCACGCCGACCGCCGGGCACGCCACCGTCGCCGGGTACGACGTGGTCCGCCAGCCGAGGCAGCTGCGCCGGGTGATCGGGCTGACCGGGCAGTACGCCTCCGTGGACGAGAAGCTTCCGGGGTGGGAGAACCTGTACCTGATCGGACGGCTGCTCGACCTGTCCCGCAAGGAGGCCCGGTCCCGCGCCGACGAGCTGCTGGAGCGGTTCTCGCTCACCGACGCGGCCCGCCGGCCGGCGGCCACCTACTCCGGCGGTATGCGGCGGCGCCTGGACCTGGCCGCCTCGATGATCGGCCGGCCGGCCGTGCTGTACCTGGACGAGCCGACCACGGGACTGGACCCCCGTACCCGCAACGAGGTGTGGGACGAGGTCAAGCGGCTCGTCGGGGACGGGGTGACGGTGCTGCTGACCACCCAGTACATGGAGGAGGCCGAGCAGCTCGCCGGCGAGCTGACCGTCGTGGACCGGGGCAAGGTCATCGCGAGCGGCGGCATCGAGGAACTGAAGGCCAAGGTCGGCGGCCGTACGCTGCGGGTCCGCCCGGCCGATCCGCTGCAGTTGCGCCCGCTGGCGGACGCCCTCGACACGCTGGGCATCACCGGGCTCGCCACGACCACCGTGGACACCGAGCGGGGTGCCGTGCTCGTCCCGGTGCTGAGTGACGAGCAGTTGACCGCCGTGGTCGGCGCGGTCACCGCGCGCGGCATCACACTCAGCTCCATCACCACCGAACTGCCCAGCCTGGACGAGGTGTTCCTGTCCCTCACCGGCCACCGCGCCAGTGCCCCGCAGGACGCCGCGCCCGCCGAGACCCACGAGGAGGCCGTCGCCGTATGAGCGCCACCACCGCCACCACCGCCACCGCCACCGGCCTCCGCGCGGACGCGCGTATCCCGCTGCGCGGGCATCTGCGCCACACCGGTGCGCTGGTGCGCCGCAATCTGCTGTGGATACGGCAGGACCCGGAGTCGATGTTCGACGCCGTGCTGTTCCCGATCGTCTTCACCCTGCTGTTCGTGTACGTCTTCGGCGGCTCGATCGGGCAGTCGCTGGGCGGCGGGCAGGAGGCGTACGTGCAGTACATCGTGCCCGGACTGATGGCCATGATGGGAATGAACATGGCCCAGGGAGTGGGCACCGGGTTCAACCAGGACTTCAACACCGGGGTCATGGACCGCTTCCGGTCGCTGCCGATCGGGCGTGGCTCGGTGCTGTTCGCCAAGATCTCGGTCGAGATGATGCGGATGCTGATCGCCACCGCCATCCTCATGGTCGTCGGTGTGCTGGTCGGCTTCGACATCACCAACTGGCCGGGGCTGTTCGCCGCCGTGGGACTGTCCGCGGTGTTCGGCTCGGCCCTGATGTGGATCTTCCTCACGCTGGGTGTGGTGATGAAGAACGCGCAGTCGGTGCAGGCGATGGGCTTCCTCGTGCTGATGCCGCTGCAGTTCGGCTCGTCGATCTTCGCGCCGACCCAGTCGATGCCGGGCTGGCTGGAGTCCTTCACCCAGGTCAACCCGCTGTCCGCGCTGGCGGACGCCGCACGCGGGCTGATGGTGGGCGGCCCGGTCGCCCACGACCTGTGGATGACACTGGCCTGGTCGGTGGGGATCACGGCGGTGATGGCGCCGGTCGCGATCCACAAGTTCCGCACGAAGAGCTGATCACGCCGGTTCGAGCAGGGCGACGGCCTCCTCCGGGGGGAGACCGTCGCCCTCGGCGTACGCGGTGTCGTACGCCGCGCTGCCGAGTGCCGCCCGGGCGCGCGCCTCGGCCCGTTCGCGCACCTCACGTTCCACGAGCCCGGCGTGGTGTCCGGGCGGCAGCCAGGAGTCGGCGGCGCCGATGCAGCGGGCCGCGTCCCGGGCGCGCCGTCCGCCGTCGAGTCCGGTGAGTGCGACGGCGCCGAGGGTGAGGTAGGCGGCGCGCATATGGGGTGCCATGGCGGCGGACAGCGGATCGCCCGCCTGCCGGATCGCCTCGCGGATGACGGCCAGGCCCCGCTCGTCGTTGCCCTCGGCCACCTCCAGCCAGCCCTCGGCACCGAGGATGAACGCGTCGAAGACGACGTAGTGCGCGATGCGGAACTCCTCGCGCAGGGCCCGCAGATGCTCCCGCGCCTCCGCCGTACGCCCGGTCGTGCAGAGCCAGCCGGTCAGGAAGAGCCGGGCGGCGGGCAGGGCCTCGGTGTGCCGGCCTCTCGTGTCGTCGATGACTTCGCGCAGCAGTCGCTCACCACGCTCCGGGTGGCCCCCCTCCAGCAGCGCGCTGCCCAGCCGGGCGGTGAGCACCGCCGTATGGGCACGGGCTCCCAGGCGGTCGGCGTACTCGATCGCCGCCTCGAAGTCGGCGGCGGCGTCCTCGTACGCGCCGGCGCGCTCACGGGCCTCGCCGCGCGCGGAGAGGGCCTCGGCGATGCCCCAGGTGTCGCCCAGCCGGCGGTGGATCTCCAGGGCCTCGTCGGCGGCACGGCGGGCGTCACCGGCCCAGTCACTGCGGTTGGCCAGGAAGTTGGCGCGCAGCTGGAGGTTGGAGGCCAGCTCCCATTCGAACCCGGGGTTCTCCCGGCAGGTGCGGATCGCCGCGTCGACCACGTGGCGCAGCCGCTCCATGTCACCGGTCAGCATCACGGCGAACACCCAGAGCAGGCCGGGCGGCCGGCAGACCTGCGGCATGCCCGGCTCGTACGTCGCGCCGACGAGGCGCAGCTTGTGCTGTGCCTGCGGGGTCTGCCAGTCGTCCAGTTCGGTGTCCATGTGGGCCAGATGGGTCAGGTGCACCCCGCGCCGGGCCTCGGCGAGGACCTCACCGGTCATGGGCGGCGGGGCGTCGGTGCAGCGCTGCCACAGCGGGGCGGCGGGCCGCACCGGCTCGGTGAACGGGTCGGGGGCGAGGGCCATGACCTCGGTGCACCAGTTGCGGGCCTCGATGCGCAGATCGCGCATCTGCCAGTACCAGGTGAGTGACAGGGTGATGCAGAGCGCCTCCTGCTCGTCGCGCAGGGCGAGGGCGTGACGCAGGGCCGTGCGCACGTTCTCGTACTCCCGCTCCAGCAGTGCGATGGCGGCCTGCTGGTACGGGCCGCGCAGCATCGGCTCGGTGGTGCGGGCGAGTTCACGGAAGTACGTCAGGTGCGCCCGCTCCGCCTCCGGGCGCCGGCCGGAGGCGTCGAGGCGTTCGCCGGCGTACTCGGCGACGGTCTCCAGGAGCCGGTAGCGCATCTCGCCGTCGCCCGAAGGGGCGGCCACCACCAGGGACTTGTCGACGAGGGAGCCGAGCGCGTCGAGCGCGGCCGGTCCGCACACGGCCTCGGCGGCGGCGAGGTCGCAGCCGCCCGCGAAGACCGACAGCCGGCCCAGTACGTCGCGTTCGTCGCCGTCGAGCAGGTCCCAGGACCAGTCGACGACGGCCCGCAGGGTCTGCTGTCTGGGGAGGACGGTGCGGCTGCCGGAGGTGAGCAGCCGGAAGCGGTCGTCGAGCCGGTCGGCGATCTGGCGCGGGGCGAGCATCCGCAGCCGGGCGGCGGCGAGTTCGATGGCGAGGGGCAGTCCGTCGAGGCGGCGGCAGATCTCCGCGCAGGCCGCCGCGGTGTCGTCGTCGGCGTCGGTGCGGAAGCCGGGGCGGGCGGCGGCCCCCCGGTCGGCGAGCAGGCGCAGGGCGACCGGCTCGGGCAGCGGTTCCACCGGCCGCAGCAACTCACCGCGCACACCGAGCGGTTCGCGGCTGGTGGCGAGGACGGTGAGCCGGGGGCAGCGTTCCAGCAGCGTCTCGACGAGGTGGGCGGCGGCCTCGACGACGTGCTCGCAGTTGTCCAGGATCAGCAGCATGCGGCGTGGGCCGCAGTGCTCGGCGAGGCGTTCCACGGGGTCGTCGTGCCGGTCGGTGACGGCCCGCATGCTCTCGGCGCCGGCGCCGTAGAGCACGGTCTCGCGGGCGCCGACGGCGGTGAGTACGGCCTCGGGTACGGCGTCGGGGTCGTCGACCGGGGCGAGTTCGGCGAGCCACACGCCGTCGGGGAGGGTCTGCCGTACGGTCTCGGCGGCCTCCTGCGACAGCCGGGTCTTGCCCGCCCCGCCCGGTCCGAGCAGGGTCACAAGCCGGGCGGCGGTGAGGTCGGCGCGGATGGTCTCGATGTCGGCCTCCCTGCCGACGAACGAGGTCAGCCGGGCCCGCAGGTTGCCGGGCGGAGCGCCGGCCCGGGTTGCGGGCGCCGGTCCGGGTTCCAGCAACTCGGCGTGCAGTGCCCGCAGTTCGGCGCCGGGGTCGGAGCCGAGGCGGTCCGCGAGCAGGCGTCGTACGTCCTCGAAGGCGGCCAGGGCCTCGGCGGTGCGGCCCGTGTCGCGCAGGGCGCGCAGCCGCAGCGCCTGGAGGGGTTCGTCGAGGGGGTGGCCGTCGCACAGCGCGGTCAGCTCGGGCAGGGACTGCTCGGCGTCGCCGAGGGCGAGGGCGGCGGTGTGCCGGGCGCGCAGCACGTCCAGGTGCCGGGTCGCCAGGCGGGCCGCCTCCGCGGTGCGGTCGGGCAGGCCGGTGAGGGCGGGGCCGCGCCACAGGGCGAGGGCGTCGTCGAGGACGGCGGCCGCCTTCGCCGGGTCGCCGTCGGCGAGGGCGCGCAGGCCGTCGCCGGCCAGCCGCTCGAAACGGTGCAGGTCGATGTCGTCGGGCGCGGCGGTCAGCCGGTAGCCGCCGTCGACGGAGGCGATCCGGTCCGCGCCGAGCGTCCGGCGCAGCCGCCCCACCAGCGCCTGGAGCGCCCCGGTCGCGTCGGCCGGCGGATCACCGTCCCCCCAGACCTCGTCGACCAGCAGGCCCACGGGCACGGTGCGCCCGGGCCGCAGGGCGAGCACGGTCAGCAGGGCACGCAGCCGCGCCCCGCCGACCGGGACGACGGTGCCGTCGGGACGGAGTGCCTGGGTGGTGCCGAGGATGCGATAGCGCACGGGGTCCATTCTCTCCGGTGACGGCCGGGGCGGTCACCGGGTCCGGGAGGAGGGCGTTGTCGTCCCCCACCCTGCGTGGAACCGGGCGGGCACGCGAGACGTTTTCCCGGTGCGCCCGGTACCGTCGGGCAGTCCCCCGCGCGTCGCCGCGTGTGTCCGACCGTCCGAGGAGCCGCATGACCACCGCCGCCACCCGTCACAGCGACCGGAGGATCAGTCCGGTCTTCCTGGGCATCCTGGCCGTGACGGCGGTCACCGGATGGGCCACCTGGACCGGGTTCGCGGAGCAGCCCGGGATCGCCGTGTTCCTGTTCGTGACGGCCGCCTGGATCGTCTCCCTGTGCCTGCACGAGTACGCGCACGCGCGCACCGCCCTGCACAGCGGTGACATATCGGTCGGCGCGAAGGGCTATCTCACGCTGAACCCGATGAAGTACACGCACGCGCTGCTGAGCATCGTGCTCCCGGTCGTCTTCGTGATCATGGGCGGGATCGGTCTGCCGGGCGGCGCCGTGTTCATCGAGCGCGGGCGGATCCGGGGACGGTGGCGGCACAGCCTGATCTCGGCGGCGGGCCCGCTGACGAACGTGCTGTTCGCGATCGTGTGCACGGCGCCGTTCTGGCTGGGCGCGCTGGACGGCGTACCGGCCGAGTTCCGCTTCGCGCTGGCGTTCCTGGCGCTGCTCCAGGTGACGGCCGCGATCCTGAACTTCCTGCCGGTGCCGGGTCTCGACGGCTACGGCGTGATCGAGCCCTGGCTGTCGTACGGCGTCCGGCGGCAGGTGGAGCCGTTCGCCCCGTTCGGTCTGCTGTTCGTGTTCGCGCTGCTGTGGGTGCCGTCGGTGAACGGCGCGTTCTTCGACGTGATCGACTCGCTGCTGGGGACGCTGGGGATCGACGAGTTCGACACGTACTGCGGCTACGACCTGTTCCGCTTCTGGCGGGAGACGAGCGGGTACTGCTCGGTCAGCCCGTGACGGAGCCGTCCCGCGCCGCCCGCCCGCGCCGCACGTAGTACCAGGTCATGTTGGACGACAGGCCCGCCAGCAGCACCCAGACGACGCCGATGAGCACGCTGCCCCGCACGAAGGAGACGACGGCCGCGGCGACGGCGAGGAGGCAGACGGCGAGGACGTAGAGGGCGAGGCGGGGCATGGCTGGGGGCTCCTGTCGGGGGACACTGCTGGGGCACTGCTACGGCCTCCAGTGTCCCCCATCGCCTCATACGTCCGTGACGCGGAGCCCGGCGTGTGCCTTGTAGCGGCGGTTGACGGAGATCAGGTTGGCGACCAGGGACTCCACCTGGTGGGCGTTGCGCAGCCGCCCGGCGAAGACACCCCGCATACCGGGGATGCGCCCGGCCAGCGCCTGCACGATCTCCACGTCGGCGCGGACCTCGCCGAGCACCATCACATCGGTGTCGATCTCGTCGATCTCCGGGTCCTGGAGCAGTACGGCCGACAGGTGGTGGAAGGCGGCGGTGACCCGGGAGTCCGGGAGCAGTGCGGCGGCCTGCTGGGCGGCGCTGCCCTCTTCCGGCTTCAGCGCGTAGGCGCCCTGCTTGTCGAAGCCGAGCGGGTTGACGCAGTCCACGACGAGCTTGCCGGCCAGTTCCTCGCGCAGGGACTCCAGGGTCTTGCCGTGGCCGTCCCAGGGCACGGCGACGATCACGAGGTCGCTGCGCCGGGCGGTCTCGGCGTTGTCGGCGCCCTCGACGCCGTACCCGAGCTCCTCGGCGGCGGCCCGCGCCCGCTCGGCGGCACGGGAGCCGATGATCACCTTCTGGCCGGCCTTGGCGAGCCGGTACGCGAGGCCCTTGCCCTGGGGACCGGTGCCGCCGAGGACGCCGACGACGAGCCCGGAGACGTCGGGCAGGTCCCAGGGGTCCTTGGCGGGGGCCTTCGCGGGCTTCTGTGCGCTGTCACTGTCACTGTCACTGGAGGTCATGGACCGACTTTACGTCCGTGACGGCACCGCGTCCGGCGGGCGTGAGCCCTGTCGCCGAGCGACCGCCGTGTCCCTGGATCGGGCGAATCCGGGCCGAACACCGGGACTCGGGCGTGCGGTTGGGGCAGGGTGCGGCCGTATGGATGCGGTACGGGTCGCGCTGCTGCGGGAAGTCCTCGCCGGGACGGAATGGCTGGGGGCCACCCGGCACTTCGCGGGGACGCTGCGCGGGTCGGTGGTCTCGCACGGGGGCGGACTGCTGCTGGTGGGCACACCGGAGTACGAGCCGTGGCATCTGGCGGCGCATCTGGCGGACGAGGCCGCCTGGTCGGGCACGCCCGAGCTGGCCCCCACGCTCGTACGGCACGACGCGCGCCCCTCGGACCCCGCGCACCTGGCGGTGGGCCTGGGGCGCCTGGAGGCGGCGCGGCGGGGTGAGACGCTGCTGGTGGTGGCACCCGGGGTGACGGCCGCCCCGCTGCTCGACCGGGTGTGCGACGCCCGCCGGGCCGGGGCGACGGTGCTGTCCCTCGGCCCCGGTGAGGGGGAGCTCCCGGCGATGGCCCACGAGGTCCTGCCCGTGCCCGACGGTTCCGAGCTGGACCTGGACACCGTGCAGCACCTGGTCAGCGCGGCGGCCGGCGAGAACGCGCTGCCGGCCCGCCGGGGCCCCCGCCGTTTCCGGGACCGGCTGTCGCGGCTGGCCGACCTGCTGACGGCTCCGCCGCCCACGCGCTGGTAGCGGACCGTCCCCGACGCGGTCAGCCCTCGTCCCGCTCGCCCGCCGGGGCGTCGTGCCACTTGGGGTCGTTCTCCCACTGGAGGTCGCGCTCACGGGCCGTCTCCATGGCGTGCTCGGCCTCGGCGCGGCTCGCGTACGGGCCGAAGCGGTCCTTGGCGGGGCAGTCGGGGCCCTCCTCGACCTTCTTGTGCTGCAGGCAGTAGTACCACTCGCCCGGCTTTCCGACCGTCCGCTTCTTGAACAGGGGCATGACCGGCTCCTCTCACCGTCTCGCCGTCTCGTCATTCCACCAGGAAGATGGTCCCCCGTCGCCGCTGAATTAGACTCGCCGGCATGTCTGGCCAGTCGCTGCTCGTCCCTGGGGAGCTGTCCCCCACCCGTTCCGTGCCCGGGAACATCCGTCGTCCCGAGTACGTCGGCAAGCCCGCCCCCACCCCGTACACCGGTCCGGAGGTGCAGACGCCCGAGACGGTCGAGGCGATGCGGACCGCCGGCCGGATCGCCGCGCGGGCGATGGAGGAGGCCGCGAAGCTGATCGCGCCCGGTGTCACGACGGACGAACTGGACCGGGTGGCGCACGAGTACATGTGCGACCACGGCGCCTACCCGTCGACGCTCGGCTACCGCGGCTTCCCCAAGTCGCTGTGCACGTCCATCAACGAGGTCATCTGTCACGGCATCCCGGACACGACGGTGCTGCGCGACGGCGACATCGTCAACCTGGACGTGACGGCGTACATCGGCGGGGTGCACGGCGACAACAACGCCACGTACCTGGTCGGTGACGTGGACGAGGAGAGCCGGCTGCTGGTGGAACGCACCCGCGAGTCCCTCGCCCGCGCGATCAAGGCGGTCAGGCCGGGCCGGCAGATCAACATCATCGGCCGGGTGATCGAGTCGTACGCGAAGCGCTTCGGCTACGGCGTGGTCCGTGACTTCACCGGCCACGGCATCAACTCGTCCTTCCACTCGGGTCTGATCGTCCCGCACTACGACAGTCCGCACGCGACGACGGTGATGCAGCCGGGGATGACGTTCACCATCGAGCCGATGCTGACGCTGGGGACCCACGAGTACGACATGTGGGACGACGGCTGGACGGTGGTCACGAAGGACCGCAGGCGTACGGCCCAGTTCGAGCACACGCTGGTCGTGACGGACACGGGCGCGGACATCCTGACGCTCCCGTAGCGCTCCCCCGCCCCTTGGCCCGCCCTCTTCCGGAGGGCGGGCTTTCTCATGCCGTGGCAGGGTTTGGAGTTGCCGACAGCCCGTCGGCAAACCATTGACTTGGGTAAACCTAACCGTAAAAGATCTGGGCCCATGGACTCCTTCTCGGCCCTCATACGCACCGCCTCCCACGAGCAGCACACGGAGGCGGACTGGACGCGGTCCCGGCGGACGACCTGGGGAAGCAGCGCGTCGTGGCGGAGTGCAAGCGGGCGTTCGCGCTGAACACGGACGTGTTCCGGGCGCTGGGCGAGGACGAGGAGAGTGCTGCCCTTGACGAACGGGCCGGTGGTCCTACCCCTACGGCAGCAAGGCCAGGGCGGATACGGCAGCAAGGCCAGGGCGGACACATGGTGTGGTTTGACGGCTCGGAAATGGCGGTGGTCGAGGGTGGCGATCCGGTCGACCTCGTACCGTTCCGCGACGGCGATGACGGAGGCGTCGACCGCGCCGAGGGGGAGGTCGGCGTATTTGGCGATCAGCTTGCTGACTCGCAGCAGGTCGTCCGAGGTGAGGTTGACGAGTTCGAAGAAGCCCAGAGCAACATGCTCGACGAAGGCGGCTTCAATACGCGGCCGGCGTTCCAACTGCCGGCTCACCTCGGCCAGCACTGTGGCGGGGAGCAGCTTGCGGCCTCGTAGCCGGGAGAAGAAGGCGACGCAGTTCTCGTGCTGCTTGTCCTTGGCGTTGAAGAACGCCACCAGCGGGCCGGTGTCGAGGACCGTGGTGATCACTCGCCGGCGCTCCGCTCGCGTTCCGCGCGCTCACGGATGTAGTCGTCGTGTCGTTCGGCGTAGTCGGCTGGTGCTTCGATGCTGCCGGACAGTACGAGGAAGCCGGCGGGCAGGAGGTCACCGTCATCGCCCTCTCCGGCCGCGTCCGGGACCTGCTGGTCGACCTGGGAGAGTTCCTCGTCCTCAGTGATGACCAGCCGCAAGCGCCGCACCTGGGTCGGGCTCAACCGGTCAACCAGGTGGTGCAGGTGCTCGTAGTCGTGCGCTGCCGTCATGGCTCAAGGCCGGCGCGCCCCCGACTCACCTGTCCTGACTCTTTGACCTCCGGGTACTTCCGCACTTCGAGGGGGGTGACGAACGTCCCGCGCTCGCCGCTCTCCGCCACCTTCCGCGCCCGGCTCAGCCGCCGGGGCGGATGACCGTCACCGAACCGGGTCACCGCATCCAGGAACACCACCGAGTCCGGGGCGGTTCAGAGCCAAGACATCGCAGGCCTACCGCACGGTCCTGGCATAGCCACCTGCGCTCATGCCGAACTCCCGCCGAAAGTGCCGGTTGAGCTGGCTCTGGTCACAGTAACCAAGCTCGGCGGCGGTCTCTGCCACGGATCGTCCCGCTGCCAGCATGGACTTGGCGCCGGCCAAGCGCAACAGGGTCCGGTAATGGTGCGGTGGAACCCCGTAAGCCTGCCGGAAACTCCTGATCAAATGGCGTTTGCTGCAACCGGCGACTGTCGCGAGGTCGTCGAGCTTGATGTTGGAGTCCAGTTGGCTGTGGAGCATCTCCCGTACCTGACGAAGCGCTCGAGGACGCAGTGCTGGACTCGCTGCGCCGGGAGCATCCGCATGCCTGGTGAGCAGGACGTTCAGCAAGCGGATCAGCGACGACTCGAGATCCAACTCGTCCTCGCCGTCCGCCAGACCCCTGTGCAGCGCAGCAATGCCGTTGAAGAGGCTGCGGTCCGAATAGGTCACCTCATGAAAGCGCGGCCGGCCTGTGCCGGCTGACATGAGATCGGCGTCAATGAACATCAGTTGCACTAGGGCCTGGCCGTCAGCGGCGGCTTTGTCCTGATCGAGGCAGCTCACGACCTCATGGGGCTCGATCACCGTCACCGCGCCAGGAACAGGGGGACCCTGGGTTCGCCCGAGGTACTGAAAAGGGGGCGCAGAGCCGCCATGCGTGATCTTGACAGTGTACCCGCTGTTCACAACGGTCGGGAAGTCACCATCGGCAACGCGCAGAACCAGGCTCTCGACTCCGAACCGTGCTCTTCTGCGATGCCCATCGATTGCGGACTCAGTCATGTCACTTTCGCCCTAGTTCGGCTTGTCCGATTGATCTTACAGTTCTCGGCAAGACAAGTGCATCCGTCGGGCCAGGGAGGCACGACAGTCGATGGTTGGGCCAGTCGCCCTCTCTCCCCCCGCCGTCAGACCGCGGGACGAACACCCGCCGAGATCTGTGCACCACTGCGGAGATCACCGTCCACACCGACCCAGGTGCCGGGCGGCCGTCCCCGACCCATCAGGCTCGCGGCCACGACCGTCGTTTCCATGCCTACCGCCAGTTCCGACAGGCGCTATGTCGACACCGATCTCGAAAGGGCTCCGATGAGCAAGCCGTACAGCGACGCCGCCGACATCCCGGTCAACGCGTCGCAACCCGTCCTCACCTACCACCCGGTCACCCTCGACGTTCCCGGCCGGCCCGTGCCGCTGGAGGTCAAGGTGTCGATCCCCGCGACCGGCACCGACCTGCCGCTCATCCTCCTGTCCCACGGGCACGGGCCGGCGAACTTTCTGTCCTCCTACAACGGCTACGGTCCGCTGGCGAACTTCTTCGCCGCCCACGGGTTCGCGGTCATCCAGCCGACCCACCTGGACTCGACGGCTCTCGGTCTGCGCGACACCGACCTCAAGGACGCGCCCCTGTTCTGGCGTGACCGCGCCACCGACATGCACAACATCCTCGACCGCCTCGACGACATCGAGGCCGCCGTCCCCGGTCTTGCCGAACGGCGGATCGACAGGGACCGTGTCGGTGCCGTAGGACACTCCCTGGGCGGCAACACCGTCTCACTCCTCCTCGGAGCCCAGATGCTGGACCCGGACGACGACCGGCCGAAGGACCTCTCCGACTCCCGTGTCAAGGCGGGAGTGCTCATCGGAGCTCCAGGCATCGGCAACGACGAGCACTTCGCCGAGTGGGCCAAGACGAACTACCCGGTGCTGTATTACACCGACTTCGAGCAGATGACAGGCACCGGCCTGATCATCGTGGGCGATCAGGACCTCAACCCCAACTTCTCCAATCGGCTCAGCTACCGTGCTGACGCTTACTCGGCCAGCCCCGGCGGCAACAAAACCATGGTGACCATGTACGGCGCTGGTCACATCTTCGGTGGCATATCCGGATACGACGCGGCAGAGACGGACGACGAAAATCCCGAGCGCGTGGCGACTCTGCGGGCTCTCGTGTGGGCCTACTTGCGCAGCCAGCTCTACTCGGCCGACCCGTCCTGGAAGAACGCGGTGAACGCCCTGGAGAACGGTGAAGACCCGATGGCCCAGGTCGAAACGAGGTAGTTCCGCGCGGTGGGCGGCGGCGCGACGGCCGCCGCCACCGCACTTCATCGCACCGCGACCTTCCACCCCAGCACGGATCGCACAGGAGCAACCGCCATGTGGACCACGTTCGCTGCAACCGTCGGCGGAAGCGCCGCCGGCCTCACCGGCCTCACCTTCATCGTTGTCGCCTTCCGCTTCGACGTCGTCGCCACCTCCCAGGAATACCGCAACCGCGCCGCGCAAACCGTCTCCCTGTTCCTGACAACCACGGTCACCGCATCGCTGGTCACCCTGCCCCAGCCGACCTGGGCGCTCGGGGTCGAACTGTTGGTCGCCGCAGCAGCAAGCGCAAGTCTGCTCTCGGTGCTCGACCACGCAGCCCGCCGTGGCACGTCCCAGCATGCGCGGCCCGTCCTCGTCGTCGCGCTCGTCGTGTTCGCGGCAGGTATCGCCGCCGCCGGACTGTTCGCCACCGTCGGCTCCACCAACGGAATGGGCTTCTACGCCGCGAGTTCGCTGCTCGGCCTCATGTGGGGCGTCTACGGGACGTGGGTCTTCCTCACCCAGGCGGGCACAGATCAGATCAACGCGGTAGCAAACGTGCATGACCAGCCCGGCACCGTGCCGGCCGCCTGACCGGCCCCACACAGTGCGGCGGTGCGGGACTGTGACGGTGAGTGCTCGCCTGTGATCATTGAGCGTGCGTGATGCGAACACGCTTGTGGGAACGGTGCTTTCGGGGTTGTCGGCGTTGGTCATCGAGGATGTGGCGGACGGCGGTGAGACAGTCCGGGTTTCGGCTCGGCCCCGGGATGTTCCCGTTCCCCGTCCGGTGCGCGGGGTGGTGACGGGGAGGGTCCACGGGTATCACGGCCGGACGGTGCAGGATGTGCCGGTCGACGGCCGACAGGTCGTGGTCCGGGTGAGGATACGACGGCTGGTCGGTCATGTCCCTCGTCGTGGTGTAGGCGATCAGTCGTCCGACGTGGCGGGTAGGACGGTCGGGGCATCGAGGTAGAGGGCGTCCATGAACGCGGTCAGGTCCTCCTTGGCCTCCAGCAGCATCTCTTGGACCTTGGGGAACTGGCGGCCGAGCATGTCGGCGACGGTGTCGAGCCGGGCGTGGACCGCGTCCGCGGTGGGCTGGGCGAAAACGGTGCGGATCGTGGCCACGTCCCTCTCTGTCGAGCCTTTCGGGATCACGGCGAAGACGTTGCGCACGTAGTGAAGCTGTAAAGAATCAAGCTGGTGTTTCACCTTCTGCCGTGACGAACTTGAGTACCTCGGTGGCTGCGGTGAAGCGCCGTCCTGCAGGTGTCACGACGCTTTGGTCCTGGTCGAGGAGTGGACGGGCGTCGTCGATGGTGTTGCGGATGGTGCCGCGGCTGACGCCGAACAGGTCTGCTGGTCGCACAGGCCGCGTTGCGAGAGAACGGTTGCCAGGATTCGGTCTGCGTCGGTGATTTTTTGGCGGAAGAGACCGCCGCGGGCTCCGGGGCGCCGGTCACCTCCCCGATCAACGACCGAACCCCGCTGACGAATCGAGGTCAACCACTGAAGGGAAGATCCGCCGAGCACTCTCGGCAGATCCCCCTCCGAGGTTGTTCATGCCCGAGAGAGGAGGCGTCCTCGTCGCGCAGTGGAGCGGTCAGCGTTCCAGGTAGACGCGGCCGCCGATCTCCGTCCACCCTTCCGGCTGGGGGGCCGTGAGGATCTGGGAGCCCGTGCCCTGGGTGATGTTCAGGGCGCGGCCCAGCCGGTCGGTGAGGAGGAGGGCCGCGGCGCCCGTCGCCTCGTCCTCGTCGATGCCGTCGTCGCGGCCGGGGAAGGCACGGGCGCGGATGCGGCCCGCCGGCTCGTCCAGCCAGGCCCAGGCGTAGATCCACTCCCCCTTCGGCGGCACGGGCAGGTCGTCGACCTCGGCGGCGTTCGCGTACTGGCGCAGGGTGCGCGGCGGCACCCACTCCGCCCGCGCCTCGATCCAGCAGAACTCCCCGTCCTGCCGGGCACCCACCACCCCGGCGGGGACGACCAGCTCGGGTACGTCGAGCAGCCAGCCCGTACCGACACAGGGGTGGCCGGCGAAGGGCAGGCGCAGGGTGGGGGTGTAGATGTCGATCACCCCGCGCTCGGGGTCGTCGACGAACACGGTCTCACTGAACCCGAGCTTCTCGGCGAACGCCTGCCGGTCCTCCCGCTCGGGCATCACCGAACCCTCGCGCACGACACCGAGTTCATTGCCGTACCCGCCGCGAGGTCCACAGAAGACGCGCAGCACGTCGTAGTCAGTCACGGAGGGCATTCAAGCATCGCGCGGGCGGCGAGGTCGTCGTCACCCCGCGGCGCGAGTGCCAAGCCTGTGCTGTGGGTCGCCATCGCCGGTGTCGCAGCGGTCACGGCAGTGGTCATCGCGTCCAATACCGGGGACACTCCGACGTCCTCGTCCTCCGGAGCCGGGCCCGGTACGACATCGGCACGTCCGACCGGACAGGAAACGAGCCACTCGCCCGATCCGGGGCCGGACACCGCGACCGAGCAGGCGACAGAGGATCCGTCGCCCCTTGTCGGTGAGTGGCGCGGCAGCTGTTTCTGCGGTCAGGGCCGGACCGGCCTGACCCTCACCATCTCCCGGGACGCATCCGGGAAGTGGCCGAAGTCAGGTTGGCCGAACCGAACATCACGCCTGCGGAGGCGGCGTGGCCGCGGCGCCGCGCCTGTCAGCGGTGAGGCGGTGTGGTCGCCGGGCGCTTCCAGCCGCCGGAGGGCGCCGGCCCTGCGACGGTCAGCCCGCGCGGGACGGATTGACCTCCGCTTGACCCGGCCTGACCCGATCTTGACCTGGCCATGGCAGGTGTTTTGAGCCACCGTGATCGGGTCGTGTTCCTACGCCGTCCATGAGAGCCGGATCACCGAACACGCAGGTACCACTCGGGAAATCCTTAGGTACGTTAGGTCAGCCTCACCTTCCTTATGTGGGGCTGATCACGCATCATTTCGGCCACCCTGGGAGCCTTCATGCGACCCGCCAGACTCTCGTTCGTCACCGCCGTCGCCACCGCGGCGGCCCTCGCCGCCGTCACCGGCTGCACCGAGAAGGGCGGCGGCGCGGACGGCGACCAGGTCGTCGGCGTGACGGCCACGGACGACGCGTGCGAGGTGTCGAAGAAGGAGTTCCCGGCCGGGCACGTCGAGCTCGCCATCGAGAACAAGGGCTCCAAGGTCACCGAGGTCTACCTCCTCTTCCCCGACGACCGGGTGGTCACCGAGCGGGAGAACATCGGCCCCGGCACCAAGCAGCGCGTCACCGCCGAGGTGAAGCCGGGCGACTACCGGATCGCCTGCAAGCCGGGCATGCGCGGCAAGGGCATACGCCAGGACGTCAAGGCCACCGGCGGGAAGGCCGTCGAGCGCGACCCCCGTCTGGACAAGGCGGTGGCCGCCTACCGCGCGTACGTGCAGGCGCAGGCCGACGAGACGCTGCCCAAGGCGGAGGAGTTCGCGAGGGCCGTCGAGGACGGCGACATCGAGGCCGCGAAGAAGGCGTACGCGCCCTCCCGCATCGGCTGGGAGCGCACCGAGCCGGTCGCCGAGTCCTTCGGTGACATCGACCCCAAGGTCGACGTCCGTGAGGACGGTCTGGAGGACGGCCAGGACCCGGCGACCGACTGGACCGGCTGGCACCGCCTGGAGAAGGCCCTCTGGCAGGACGGGAAGATCGGCGACCGGGAGAAGGAGCTCGCCGGCCGGCTGATCACCGACCTGAAGGACTGGCAGAAGCGGGTCGGCACGGCCGAGATCACCCCGACCTCCATGGCCAACGGCGCCAAGGAACTCCTCGACGAGGTCGCCACCGGCAAGGTCACCGGCGAGGAGGAGCGCTACTCGCACACCGACCTGGTCGACTTCAAGGCCAACGTCGAGGGCGCCGAGACGTCGTACGCGCTGCTCAAGGCGGTCGCCCAGGAGAACGACCCGGCGCTGGTGAAGGACCTCGACAAGCAGTTCGCCGCGCTGGACACGCTGCTCGACAAGTACCGGCCCGACGCGGCGTCGTACGACTTCACCCCGTACGACAAGGTCGGCAGGGCCGACCGCAAGGAGCTGTCGGACGCGGTCAACGCGCTCGCCGAGCCGCTGTCGCAGCTCGCCGCGGCCGTCGTGAAGTAGGGCCGGGGGATGACAGACACGGACAGCAACCCGCAGGCGCCGTCGCGGCGTTCGCTGCTCGGCTGGGGCGGTGCCGGGCTCGCGCTCGGTGCCGCCGCGGCCGGCGGGGCGGTGGCGGTGGCCCGTACCGGCGACGAGCCCGACCCGGGCGTGGGCGCCGGTGCCGCGGTGGAGTTCCACGGGGCACATCAGGCGGGCATCGCCACTCCCGTGCAGGACCGGCTGCACTTCGCCGCGTTCGACGTGACGACCGACGACCGCGCCGAGTTCGTCGGACTGCTGAAGGAGTGGACCGATGCCGCGCGCCGGCTGACCGCCGGCCGTGCGGTCGGTGAGGGCGCGTACGGCGGCCTCGCCGAGGCGCCGCCGGACGACACCGGTGAGGCGCTGGGCCTCAAGCCGTCCCGGCTGACGCTGACGATCGGCTTCGGGCCGTCCCTGTTCGCGAAGTTCGACCTGGCCGGGCGGCGTCCCGAGGCGCTGGTCGAACTGCCGAAGTTCGCCGGGGACAACCTGGACCGCCACCGCAGCGGCGGGGACCTGTGCGTACAGGCGTGCGCGGACGATCCGCAGGTCGCCGTGCACGCGATCCGCAACCTCGCCCGCATCGGGTTCGGCCGGGTCGTGGTGCGCTGGTCGCAGCTCGGCTTCGGCAAGACGTCGTCCACGACGCCCGACGCGCAGACCCCGCGCAACCTGTTCGGCTTCAAGGACGGCACCCGCAACATCTCGGGCACCGAGCAGGACCGCCTCGAGAAGTTCGTCTGGGTCGGCGAGAAGGACGGGCCCGAGTGGATGGCGGGTGGTTCGTATCTCGTCGCCCGGCGGATCCGGATGCACATCGAGACCTGGGACCGGACCTCGCTGCAGGAGCAGGAGGACATCTTCGGCCGTGACAAGGGCGAGGGAGCTCCGGTCGGCAGGGCGAAGGAGCGGGACGAGCCGTTCCTGAAGGCGATGAAGCCCGACGCCCATGTGCGGCTGGCGCATCCCGAGGCCAACGCGGGGGCGACGCTCCTGCGCCGGGGCTACTCCTTCACCGACGGCACCGACGGTCTGGGGCGCCTGGACGCGGGGCTGTTCTTCCTCGCCTACCAGCGCGATCCGCGCACCGGGTTCATCCGCGTCCAGCGCAACCTGGCCCAGGACGCGCTCAACGAGTACATCCAGCACGTGGGTTCGGCGCTCTTCGCCGTTCCGCCGGGCGTCCGCGACCTGGACGACTGGTGGGGCCGGGCGCTGTTCTCCGAGGAGGCGTGAGCCGTGTTCTCCAACTATCTGATCGGTCTGCGCGAGGGACTGGAGGCCAGCCTCGTCGTCTGCATCCTGATCGCCTATCTGGTGAAGACCGGGCGGCGGGACGCGCTGAAGCCGGTGTGGGCCGGCATCGGGGTCGCTATCACCGTCGCGCTCGGTTTCGGCTGCGCGCTCGAATTCGGCTCGCAGGAGCTGACGTTCGAGGCGCAGGAGGCGCTCGGCGGTTCGCTGTCGGTTCTCGCGGTGTGCCTGGTGACGTGGATGGTGTTCTGGATGCGGCGCACCGCCCGGCATCTGAAGGCGGAGCTGCACGGCAGGCTGGACGCCGCGCTGGCGATGGGCACGGGCGCACTGGTCGTCACCGCGTTCCTCGCGGTGGGCCGCGAGGGGCTGGAGACGGCCCTGTTCGTGTGGGCTTCCGTGCACGCGGCCGGGGACGGCAGCCCGCGCCCGCTGATCGGGGTGGCGCTGGGGCTGGCGACGGCGGTACTGCTCGGCTGGCTGTTCTACCGGGGCGCGCTGAGGATCGATCTCGCCAAGTTCTTCACCTGGACCGGCGCCCTGCTGGTCGTCGTGGCGGCGGGCGTGCTGGCGTACGGCTTCCACGACCTGCAGGAGGCCGACTGGCTGCCGGGTCTGACGGACCTGGCCTTCGACGTCAGCGGCACCGTCCCGCCGGACAGCTGGTACGGCACGCTGCTGAAGGGCGTGTTCAACTTCCAGCCCGACCCGACCGTCCTCCAGGTCACGGTGTGGCTGCTGTACCTGGTCCCGACGCTCGCGCTGTTCCTCGCCCCGGTAGGGTTCGCCTCCGGGAAGGGGAAGGTGAAGGAACCGGATGAGCAGGGATCTCGGCCTTCGAAGGCTCCGCGGGCGCCGCAGGCTTGACACGTGCGTGCTCGTGGTCGCCCTGTCGGTGACGGCGAGCGGCTGTGTGGTGGTGCACGGTGAGCGCGAGGTGCTCCCGGCCGCCACCCGCGCCGAAGCCGCGAAGGCGCTGGAGGAGTTCACGGCCGCGTACAACAAGGCCGACAAGGCGTACGACAGTTCCCTGGACGCCGACCACACCACCGGTGCCCTCGCCGACATCGACGAGGCGCGGCTGAAGGCCGGGCGGGCCAACAGCCCGGAGGGCAATGCCGGGCACGCGCCGCTGAAGCTGACGGACGCGAAGTTCACCATCCCCGAGAAGGCCGGCTGGCCGCGCTGGTTCCTCGCCGACGCGGCCGGCAACAAGGGCGGCGGGTCGCGCTGGCTGCTGGTGTTCACCCGTGACGGGCTGGACGAGAGCTGGGAAGCGGCGTACCTGACGCTCGTCGCCCCGGACGACATACCGGAGTTCAGGACCGGCAAGGACGGCTGGGCCGAGGCCGTGCCCGCGAACTCGTCCGATGTGACGGTGCCGCCGGGCGAACTGAGCAAGGAGTACGCGTCGTTCCTCAAGGGCGGCGGGGGCGTCTTCTCGGACGGCCCGCACACCAGCGGGTGGCGGGCCCAGCGCGAGAAGAAGTCGTCGCGGCCGGGGCTGGCCACGCAGTACATCGACGAGCCGATGACGAACGGCGACTACGCGCCGCTGGCGCTGCGCACGAAGGACGGCGGGGCGCTGGTGTTCTTCACCACCCGTCACTTCGAGAAGCAGACCGCCGCGGCCGGGGCCTCGGTACCGACGCCGAACAAGGACGTGCTGGCGCTGACGACCGGGGAGATACGGCAGTCGCTGACGATGGAGTTCGTCTCCAACGAGGTGGCGCTGGACCCGGCCGACGGTGAGGTGGAGGTCCTGGGGCGGATCCAGGGCCTGACGTCGGCGCAGGGCGAGTAGGTCCCCGGCCCGGCTCAGTGGCGCAGGGGCCAGGCCGTGCCCGGCTGGCCGGACTGTTCGCCGATGTGGCGGGCGCAGGAGTCGGTGAGGACCTCCAGCAGGCTCAGCGGGTCCGGCAGCGGATGCTCGAGGCCGCGTACCCAGTGCACCGACCGGCCGTCGTCACCGGGGAGACGGGCGGGCGGTACGAGGACGTAGGAACCGCGGCAGTGCCAGCGCAGGCCGGGGTGCTCGTCCATGGTCTCCGGATGGCAGTCCAGCTCGCACGGCCACCACTCGTCCTCGTCCTCGGGGGTGCCGCGGGTGAGGGTGAAGAACAGCATGCGGTCGTCGTCGCTCTCGGCGACGGGGCCGACCTCGATGCCGGCGTCGAGGAGGCGGGTGAGCGCCTCCCGTCCGGCGTCCAGGGGGACGTCGAGGACGTCGTGCACCATGCCGGTGGCGGTGATGAAGTTGGCCTCCGGCTGGTGGCGGGCCCAGCGCTCGATCTGGGCGCGGTCGGTGGTGGACTGCGTCTGCCAGGCGAACGACACCGGGTGCCGGGCGGGGGTGGGACAGCCCACGCGGTCGCAGGAGCAGCCGTATCCGGCGGCGGGGTGGGCGGCGGGCGCGAGCGGCAGTCCCGCTTCGGCGGCGGCGAGCAGCAGAGTCTCACGGCCGCCCTCGTCGGCGGCCTGCTTCGGGCGGCGTCCGCGCAGCCACTGGGAGAGCCTGCCCTGTCGGCCGGTCCGGCCGCCGAACTCCGCGCTCATCTATCCCCTCGCCTCGCCGTCGTGCCACACAGCATGCCCTATGGTCCCACGATCGTGCGCGTCGGGGGGCTGGAGCACACAATCGGCGCAGGTGGGACGAGGTGGCCCCGACGGGACGAGAGGTGACGAAGGGGACGCGCGCGGTGAGGGCGCGTGCACCGGTTCGGGTGCCGTGGGGCGGCCTGCGGTGATCCGCGGACCTACCGTGGTCGCCATGGTCACAGGTGTCGCGTTGACGGGTTTGGCGGCCGTGGCTTCCGTGGTCTCGCTGACGCTCACGGGGCACGGCGGCGACCGCCCGCTGGAGTGGGGTGCCGGGCCGCTGACGGTGGACTCGCTGCCCCGGGTTCCGTACGTCGCCCATCGGGGCGGGGCGCGCGAAGTGCCGGAGAACAGCATGTCGGGGCTGATGGCGGCGTACCGGCGCGGTACGGCGCAGGTGCTGGACTTCGACACGCGGGTGCTGCGGGACGGCACGCCGGTGGTCTTCCATGACGCGACCCTGAACCGTACGACCTTTCTGGGCGGCGAGGTGCGCGGCCTCGACGCCGGGGAGTGGCGGGGCGTACGGCTGCGTCCGCGCGACCGGCTGCCGGGGAGCTGGCGCTCGGAACGGCCGCCGACGGTCGCCGAGGTGCTGGACCGGTTCGGCGGGCGGATCGTGCTGATGCTGGAGGTGAAGGATCCGCGCGGCCTCGACCGGCTGGCGGCGCTGATCCGGGCCCGCGGCCTGACCCGCTCGGTGTTCGTGAACACCAACGACCCCGGGGTCGCCCGCCGTGTCCACCGGCTGGGCCTGCCGGCCCAGCTGTGGCGCTCGGCCCGCCAGCTGCGCACCGACCGCCCCGAGCGCTGGCGCTCCTACGTCGACCTGCTCGACGTCGACATCAAGGCGCGGGACGCCGACCTGGGACGCGCGGTGCGCTCCGGCATCCCCCGCGTGTGGGCCCACACGGTCGTCACCCCCGCCCAGCGCGACCGCGCCCTGGCCCTGGGCTGCGACGGCGTCATCACGGACGCGCCGGGGCGCCTGGCCCGGCATCCGGCGCGGGTGCCGGGGAGGGTGAGCGCGGCGCTGGGGCGGTGAGGTGGCCGGCCGCCCGGTCCGGTCAACGGGGTGCGAGGCCGTTGAGGGCGTAGTCGACGAGGGTGTCGGTGTAGTCGTAGGTGATCGGGCCCGTGTACTGGAGCCAGCGCTGGGCGAGGGGGGAGACGAAGAGTTCCAGGGCGATGCGCGGGTCGATGTCGGGGCGGACGTCCCCGGCCTCCTGGGCGGCGCGCAGGCGGTCCACGTACAGCTGGAGCTGGGGTTCCAGCAGTTTGGCGACGAACCTGCGGCCGAGTTCCTCGTCGACGACGCCCTCGGCGGCCAGGGCGCGGGAGGGGGCCTCGAAGGCGGGGTCGTGCAGTTCGTCGACCGTGGCGCGCAGGACGTGCTTGAGGTCGGCGGCGAGGTCGCCGGTGTCCGGGAGGGCGTACGGGACCTGGCCGGCGGCCGCTGCCGCCTGCTCGCCCATGTCGAGGAACGCCTCCAGGAGTACGTCCGCCTTCGACGACCACCATCGGTAGATCGTCTGCTTGCCGACGCCGGCACGGGAGGCGATGCCCTCGATGGTGGTCCTCGGATAGCCGACCTCGACGACCAGGGCGAGGGCTGCGTCGTAGATGGCCCGCCGGGAGCGCTCGCTGCGGCGGGTGGCGTCGGGGGCGGACTGGTGGTGTGCGGCCATGGGACCGAACCTACCAGTTGACAAGACGGTGCGTCTCGCCGGACAGTGGTGAGCGTCAACAGCGAGACGATACGTCTCGTATCGAGGAGTCTTGTGAGAGGAGATCACCATGGCCCGAGGCGGAGCCGGAAACATGCTGGGAGTCGGCGGCACCCGACAGCACCTGGGCCGCAAGGCCCTGCGCGGGGGCGGACGCGGAGGCCGGATCGGCGGCGGCGGTGTCGACCCCCGGGCGCAGAAGCGGGAGCTGCTGCGCACGCTGCAGGAGAAGCGGCGGGAGGGGGACGGCGGGAAGGGAACGTCGCCCGGTCAGGCGTCGACGCGCGGCGGCCAGGGGTCGCCCCAGTCGGTGTCCCGGGCCGCCCGGTAGAGGTCGCCGTGGCGCTTGGTGACGGTGGTGCGGCGCAGGGAGGGGTCCGTCTCGCAGAGGTCGAGGAGGACCTGGCCCTTGCGGATCTGCGGCTTGCGGACGACGCGGGCGGGGGCCGGGGCGACCGGGAGGCGGGTGGCGGCGACGTAGCTGAACTTCTCGTCCTCGTAGGCGAGGGAGCCGCCCTTGACCTGGCGGTGCAGGGAGGAACGGCTGACCCGTGCCGCGAAGTGGCACCAGTCCGTGCCGGGGGCGATGGGGCAGGCGGCGCTGTGCGGGCAGGGCGCGGCGACGTGGAAGCCGGCGGAGATCAGGCGGTCGCGGGCCTCGATGACGCGGGCGTAGCCGTCGGGGGTGCCGGGTTCGACGATCACGACGGCCCGCGCGGCCCGGGCGGTGGCGTCGACGAGGGCGGCGCGGTCGGGGGCGGTGAGCTCGTTGAGGACGTAGGAGACGGTGACGAGATCGGTGCTCTCGATGGTGAGCGCCGTTCCGATGCGGGAGCGGTGCCAGCGGGCGTCGCGCAGGGCGGGGTTGGCGGCGGCGAGTTCCCTGCCGAGGGCGAGGGCGGGCTCGGCCCAGTCGAGGACGGTCACGGGGCGCCGCCCGTCCCAGGTCGCGCTCACCGCCCAGGCGGCCGCGCCGGTGCCGCCGCCGACGTCCACGTGGTCGCCGGGCGCCCACCCGGGCACGGCGTCCGCGAACGCCTCCAGGGCGGAGCGCACCGCCTCGAACGTCGCGGGCATCCGGTAGGCGGCGTACGCGGCCACGTCGGCCCGGTCCCGCAGGATCGGCGCCTCGGTCGGGGTGGCGCCCCGGTAGGTGGCGATCAGCCGCTCGACGGCCTGCGCGGCCTGCCGCGCCGGAATCCCGTCGAGCAGCCCGGCGAGAGCGGAGCGGAGGGTCTCGGCGGTGGGCAGCGAGGCGGGGGCGTTCACCCGGCGATTCTACGGGGCGGGCGTGGGCGGTGAGTGCCTCCTCGACGGCGGCGCCCACCCGTCCGGCAGGACGCACACCCATGCGATCACCGAGGCGTTCGAACAGCGCACGCCTCGGGTGCCCGGCCCCGGAAGAGGCCCCCTCACATCCCCCGCACCGCCCGCGCCACCCGCGTCGCCGCCCCCGCCCTCGGTGTGCTGTCCGGCGGGACCGGACGCCGGGGGTGGACCGTGTTCGCCAGGAGGATCACGTACGTGTCCGTGGCACGGTCCAGGACCAGGGACGTACCCGTGAATCCGGTGTGCCCCGCGGCGCCCCGGCCCGCCAGTTCCCCCATGAACCACGGCTGGTCCAGGGCGAAGCCCAGGCCCGGCGGGGTGAACAGCAGGTCCACGAAGCCGGGGCCGAGGATGCGGGCGGGACCGTACGACCCCCCGGCCAGCAGGGTGCGGCAGAAGACCGCCAGGTCCCGCCCCGTGGAGAACAGTCCCGCGTGGCCGGCCACCCCGCCCAGCGCCCAGGCGTTCTCGTCGTGCACCTCGCCCCGCAGCATCCCCCGGTCCGCCTTGGCCCACGGCCGTCGCTGGTCCTCCGTCGCCGCCGCGCCCGGGCACGGTCCGAAGCCGGTCGCGGTCATGCCGAGCGGCCGGGTGATGCCGTCGCGCACGAGGACGTCGAGCGTGCGGCCGGTGATGCGCTCCAGGAGGTGCTGGAGCAGCAGCATGTTCAGGTCGGAGTAGCAGTACGTGCCAGGCACGCCGACGGGTCGCTCCGCGCGCAGCAGCGCCAGGCGTTCCGCGTCGTCGGCGCAGTCGTACAGCGGGAGTTCGGGGCGCAGACCCGAGGTGTGGGTGAGCAGCTGGCGCACGGTGACGCCGTGCCGTACGGCCGCCGTGAAGTCCGGCAGGTACGCGCCCACGCGCGCGTCGATGCCCAGCGTGCGCCGTTCGATCTGCTGCACCACGGCCACCGAGGTGAACAGTTTGGTCAGGGACGCCAGGTCGAAGGGGGTGTCCACGGTCATCGGGACGCGTTCGGCCGACGGCAGTTCGACCGGGGTGTCCCCCTCCTCGTCGTACGCCGCGTAGCGCACGGCCCAGCCCGCCGCCTCCTGCACGGCGAGCACCGGGCCGCGCCCGACGACCACGACGGCGCCCGCCGCCCAGGGCCGCTCGCCGCCGGTCCGGGCGTGGACCTCCCGGACCAGGTGCCGGAGTTCCCCGGCGTCGAGTCCGGCCCGTTCCGGTGTGCCGTGGCGCAGTCGCGGCGCGCTCAGACGCCCCCGCCCTTCGCGCTCGTCCGCCCGCCCCACGGGCGGCACATCCCCAGGAAGCAGCCCAGTGCCACCAGGGCGGCGACCAGCTGGACGACGGCCATCGGGACGGCGGTGTCCTCCCCGGCGATCCCGACCAGCGGGGAGGCGATCGCGCCGATGAGGAAGGACGTCGTGCCGAGCAGCGCCGACGCGGAGCCGGCGGCGTGCCTGGTGCGCATCAGGGCGAGCGTCTGCGTGTTCGGCAGGGTGATGCCCATCGCGGACATCAGCACGAACAGCGCGGCGGCCACGGGCACCAGCCCGACCTCGCCGAACGTGCCCAGCGACATCAGCAGCAGCACGACCGCCGCGACGACCACCACGGCCAGTCCGATGCCGAGCACCCTGTCGAGGCGGACCCGGCCGACCAGCACCTTGCCGTTGATCTGCCCCATGATCACCAGGCCGATCGAGTTGAGCCCGAACAGCAGGCTGAACGTCTGCGGGGAGGCGCCGTAGATCTCCTGGATGACGAACGGGGAGGCGGCGACGTAGGCGAAGAGGGACGCGAAGGCGAAGCCGCCGGTGAGCGTGTAGCCGGTGAACGCGCGGTCGGTGAGCAGCCGGCGCATCGAGCCGAGCGCCTCGCCGACGCCTCCGTCGTGCCGGTCGGCGGGCGCCAGTGTCTCCGGCAGCTTCGCCCAGACGACGGCCGTCAGCAGCACCCCGACGACGGTGAGGACGGCGAACACGCCCCGCCAGTCCGTCACCCGCAGGATCTGCCCGCCGATGAGCGGCGCCACGATCGGCGCGACCCCGGAGATCAGCATGAGGGTCGAGAAGAAGCGGGCCATGGCCAGGCCGTCGTACAGGTCACGGGCGACCGCCCGCGCGATGACGATCCCGGCCGCGCCCGCGAGGCCCTGCGCCAGCCGGAAGGTGACGAGGAGTTCGACGGTCGGCGCGAAGGCGCACAGCGCGGTGGCGACGACGTAGACCGCGAGGCCGACGAGCAGCGGCCGGCGGCGGCCCCACCGGTCGCTCATCGGACCGACCACCAGCTGCCCGAACGCCATGCCGGCCAGGCAGGCGGTGAGCGTGAGCTGGACGGTGGCGGCGGGCGCGTGCAGGGACTGGGTGACCGCCGGCAGGGAGGGGAGGTACATGTCCATCGCCAGCGGTGGCGTGGCGGTCAGGCCGCCGAGGATGAGCGTGACCAGCAGGCTGGTACGGCGGCCGGTGGTCGCGCGGAGCGCCGCCTCCGCCGCCGTCAGGTCCGGGACGGCCGCCCGCCGCGCCGTGTCCGGTGCCCTGTTTTCCGTCGGATCCGCTGTCGAGTTCGATATGGACGCCCCACCCTCGGGCATGTGGCCCCTCCCTTTCCATGCCATCGGCTCCCTATGCTCTCAGCTCGTACGGAGTGCTCGGCGTCAACGGCGATGTCATGGGAGCGCTTCCACCGATATCCATTCACGATGTGACGAACGACACGAGCAGGGTGGGACGCATGACAGAGCAGAAGGTGCGCTGGGGCATTCTGGCGACCGGGGGAATGTCCGCGACGTTCACGGCGGATCTCGTGGACATGCCGGATGCGGAGGTCGTGGCGGTGGCGTCGCGGTCGGCGGAGCCGGCGAAGGCGTTCGCCGAGCGGTTCGGGATACCGCGGGCGTACGGCGACTGGGCGTCGCTGGCGCACGACGAGGAGGTCGACGTCGTCTACGTCGCCACGCCGCACTCGGCGCACCGCGCGGCGGCCGGGCTGATGCTGGAGTCCGGGCGGAACGTGCTGTGCGAGAAGCCGTTCACGCTGAACGCGCGGGAGGCGAAGGAGCTGATCGCGCTCGCGCGGGACAACGGGCGCTTCCTGATGGAGGCCATGTGGACGTACTGCCATCCGATGGTGCGGCGACTGAAGGCGCTGGTCGACGACGGTGCGATCGGTGAGGTGCGCCATGTGCAGGCGGACTTCGGTCTCGCGGGGCCGTTCCCGGCGTCGCACCGGCTGCGGGACCCGGCGCTGGGCGGGGGCGCGCTGCTGGACCTGGGGGTGTACCCGGTGTCGTTCACGCAGCTGCTGCTCGGGGAGCCGTCGGACATCGTGGCGCGAGCGATGCTCTCGGAGGAGGGCGTCGATCTCCAGACGGGGGCACTGCTCTCCTGGGAGAGCGGCGCTCTCGCTTCGGTGCACTGCTCCATCGTGGGCGGTACGGCGACCTCCGCCTCGATCACCGGTTCGCGGGGCCGCATCGACATTCCGCACGGCTTCTTCTTCCCGGAGCAGTTCGTGCTGCACCGGGACGGCCGGGACGCCGAGGAGTTCACGGCCGACCCGGCCGACGGCCCCCGCAACAGCCTCAAGCACGAGGCCGCCGAGGTGATGCGGGCCCTGCGGGCGGGCGAGACCGAGTCGCCGCTGGTCCCGCTCGACGGCACCCTCGCCGTGATGCGGACGCTCGACACGATCCGGGACCGCGTCGGCGTCCGCTACCCCGGCGAGACCCGCTGAGCGACACCCGCCCGGCAGCCGGGGCCCGGGCGGACCGCCCGGGCCCCGGCCCGTCCCGCGGACCGGCGCCCTCCGGGCGAACGGGGAGCCGCCCGGAACCGTGATGGACGTCGCGGACGTGACCCGTACGGCGCGGCACACGGCGGAGCTGCCGCTGGAGGCGAACATGCGGTTCGCGACCGTACCGGCGACGACGATGCCGTACGTGGGCCGGGGGCGGGGCCGGGGCCGGGGGCTTCCGGTGAACGGACCCTGCACAAACGGATTTTCAACGTCCGCACCATTGCGGCCGGTGGCGGACTTATGCTCAACTCTTCTACACCAAAGCTTCACACTTGGAGCAAGGGGCTTCCGCAGGCCATGTCCAGGGGGGAGGCGGCAGCCGTTCCACACCACCGGGTTGGGGGTGGCCCCGCGCGGGACCGCGGGTACACACCGGTGGGTGGAACGGCTGTCGCGTGAACCGGCCGGCAACCGCCCCCTAACGGCCGAGGATTCGCTCGACCTCGGCCATCTGCTCGCCGTTCAGCGCCCCCTTCTCGAGCGCCCCCGCGTTCTCCTCCGCCTGGGCGACCGACCGGAAACCGGGGATCGGCACGGTGCGCGGGCTCCGGGCCCACAGCCAGGCGAGGGCGCCCTGGGCGAGCGTGCGGCCGTCGCCGGTGAGTACGTCCCGCAGCGCGTCGACGCGCGCGAGCCACTCCGGGTCGGCGCCGGACCCGGCACCGAAACCCCGCAGCCAGGCGGGCGGCCTGCTGCGGATGTCCCCCTCCTGAAGCGGTTGCCGTCCGGCGTGCTTGCCGGTGAGCAGGCCCATGGCGAGCGGACTGCGGTTGACGGAGGCGAGCTCCGCCTCCTCGCACAGCCGCAGCATCTCGGGCGCGTCCGTGAGTACGTTGAGCGCGTGCTGTACGGCGGTGCAGTGCGGCCCCTTCGCGAACACGGCGGCGCGGGCCGGGTCGTCGGTGCTCCAGGCGTAGGCCCGGATCAGCCCCTGCACCACCAGTTCCTCGCAGGCGTCCCGCAGTCGGGCCGCCCGGTCGGGGTCCGCGTCGGCGAGATGGAGCTGGTACAGGTCGACGCGGTCGGTGCCGAGACGGCGCAACGAGGCGGTCAGGGCACGGCGGAGGTGCTCCGGGGAGTCGTCGCCGCCGGTGAGGGTGCGGGACTCCGGGTCGAAGACGTTGCCCCACTTGGTGGCGACGACGACCTCGTCCCGGCGTCGTCCGAGGGCCCGCCCGAGGACGTACTCGCTGTGTCCGGTCCCGTAGACGTCGGCCGTGTCGAAGAAGGTGACGCCCAGGTCGAGTGCGCGCCGGATCGCCCGTGTCGACTCCTCGTCGTCGACCTTGCCCCACCCCAGGGGCTGCCCGCCCGGGTCCTGCCACTCACCGCCGATCGCCCAGCAGCCGAACCCGACGGCGCTGACCTCGATACCGCTGCGTCCCAGTGTCCGTGTGGTCTCCATGCCCGGGAACGCTAGGAGTTGGAGTGCGCGCGAAGGCAAGCCGCCACTCGGAACCTGCGCCGGTGCCTGCGCCTGCGCCGGTGCCTGTACCTGTACCTGTGCCTGTACCTGTACCTGTACCTGTCAGTGCCGTGTGCCAGGCTCGGCGTTCATGAGCGACCACCTGCCTCCGCCCCCTCCCCCGGCCGCCGACCTGTGGGACTCCATCGACGACCTGTGCGGCTGGCTGGACGCGAACCGTCCGGCCGACGGCCGGGAGGGCCTGCTGCTGCGGATCATCAAACTGTCCGAGGAGGTGGGTGAGGTCGCCGAGGCGGTGATCGGCGCCACCGGCCAGAACCCGCGCAAGGGCACCACGCACACCTGGGACGACGTCCGGTCGGAACTGTGCGACGTCGCCGTCACGGCGCTGGTGGCCCTGCGCACCCTCACCCCCGACGCCCGCGAGGTCTTCACCGGCCACCTGGAACGGGTCACGCGCCGCTCGCTCGGCGCTTAGCCGGCCGACGTCCTCTCGATCGTGGCAGCGATGGCGCCGACCTGGTCACCGGCCGGCCTGATGCACACCGCCACCCCCGAGGACCCCGAGAGCGAACACGAAACCCGATGCCGCGCCCCCGCCGAAACCGTGCGCCGCGCCTTCACCCCCGGACCCGGAACCCCGGCGCAGCCGGCGTCACAGCCTTCGCCCCCTCCGGCCAGGGCCTCACCAGCACGGTCCTCCACGACGTGGACGGCCCGGTGGGCCGGGCCCGGCAGATCCTGACGGTGCGGTCCATCGGCTGATCGGCCCAGTGGTCGCGCCGCGCCACCCCCCGCGACTTAGCGTGAGGCTTCGTCACAGTACGCGTTCACCTCGGGAGGCGAGATATGCGGCACATACGCCGCCGCGGTCTGACTCTGACCGTCATCAGCGGCTTGACGGCCGGCTCGATGCTGTTGGCCACGGGTCAGGCAGCGGCCACGGAGGACCGAGACCGGCCGCACCGGCCGTCGGCCGGGCACTCGAAGGATCAGGCGCGTCACGAGACCCACACCGTGGCGCGGGGAAACACCCTGTGGGAGATCGCCGACGACCATTACGGCGACGGAACGAAATGGTGGGTCCTCTTCGGGGCCAACGCCAAGACGATCGGGAAGACCGCCCGGGACCACGGGCGCGACGGCAGCGACATCGGCCACTGGATCTTCCCCGGCGCCGAGTTGGCCATTCCGGACCCTGCTGCGATGAAGGCCAACGAGCAGGCCGTCCAGGAAGTCCTGGACCGTGTCCTGACACAGGATCCACAACTGCTCGGCAGCACGCTCTGCCCCGAAGCGCAGGCACCCGAAGACATCGGCGAGTGCTTCCTCGGGCTGCTCGATCAGGCACCCCTGCTGCTGGACCGGCTCGACTTCCTGGAGGAAGTCCCCAGCAGTGCGCTCCTCGAACTGGTCGAGCCCTTCATCGCCTGTGTGACGGAGGAGAACGACCCGGCGGCCTGCCTGACGGAGGCCGTCCCGGACCTGCCCGCCCAGGGGTGACGACCTTCGTCGGGTCGCAGCGAGTGGCCGGGCGCCGGCTGTGTCTCGCGGGTCCGGCCGGGTCCGGCGAGGAGCCACAGGGCACAGCCGTACGAGTACCGTGGCCCGATGCCTGTTCAAGCGCAGCGTGAAACCGAACGGCTCACAACGGCCTGGACGGCCCTGACCGGCTGGCTCGCCGAGCACGCCCCCGTCTCCCACGCCTCCCTCCTGCCGCCCGCGACGGAGGCGGAGATCACCGCCGCCGACTCCGAGCTGACGCGGTGTCTCGGGTACGGGCTACCCGTCGAGCTGGCCGCCCTGTGGCGGCTGTGCGGCGGTGTGGAGCATCAGTACATCGAGGAGAACGAGGAGGAGGGAGAAATCGGTTCCGGGGCCTTCCTGCCGGGCGGAGTGATCCTCTCCCCGGCCCGGGCACTGTGGCCCCGGCTTCCCCGGACCGGCGAGAGCGACTACTGGGGTGGCGCCCAGGTGGTTCCGTGGCTCACGGGGGACGAGGCCGGGCCCGAGTCGGGTCACTGGGTCGGCACCGGCGGCGTCGGAAGCTGGTCGCTCCCGGACCGGTTGCCGGGGAAACCCTCGTATCCGTCGATCGCCGCCTATCTCGAAACCGTCCACCGGACGGTGACCGAAGGCCCGGCGGACCTGACGGGCCCCGATGTACCCGGCCTCGTATGGGGCTGCCTGATCTGGGACGACCCCGGAAATCCCCTCCTGGACGATGCCCTGGAGCACTGGGCGCCGATTCACTGAACCGCCGGACCCCGTCCTCATCGCGCACCTCGTCGACGGGGAACCCGGTCGCACCGAACCGTCCTTCTCTCGGTTCCGGTGGGCCGACGTACGCGTATTCGATCAGTCGATGGGAGTCCTTCAACGGTCCACCCGTAGAACTCGAGTGATGACGTCCGCGATCACGTCCGGATACGCCGTCGTCGCCGGACGTGGCGGAGCCCGGGAGTCGTATCCAGCTCCCGGGCCCCTGGGGATGCCACCCAATTGCGCACGCCGGCGCGTTTAAGAGGACGGATCAGTCATCATGCCGTCGTGTTCTTCCTTTGAACTACCGCGCCAGGCAAGAGGCGCAGGCGAGAGTCGAACTCGCATCCGACGGCGTTCGTCCGTCCCCGGTCGGTCCGGCGATCGGCGGCGATGCTGAGACTGGAGCGAGAGTCTGAGATTGACGGCGGCCGCCGGTTCGGCAGACCGCTTCTTCAGGCTGAACTTCAGTGTCAGCTTGCGCTCCTCACGCGGACCGGACCTCAATTCCGGCCCGCGCTGTCGCGCACCCCCGCGCTCGCACGCGGGGGCGATCGTGGTCGGCGTCAGCCGAACAGGTAGCCGAACACCGCTTCGCCGACCCGCTGGTCGGTGACCTCGGCGCCGTTGGCCTCCTCACGGGCGAACTTCACGGCCTGCTGAAGCTTCTCGACCCGCTCCACCAGCTCGTTCACCCGCCGCGCCGGAAGGGCGCCGGAGAACTTCACGGTGGTCCAGTATCCGATGGGCACGTCCTCGTAGTACACCTCGACCTGCGCCGGGTGCTTCTCGGTCGCCTCCGCCTTGACGTGGTTGCGCGGAACCTTCTTCGTACGGATGGTCCGCACCGGGTCGGTCTTCCACCAGTCCGTGGACGGGTCGTGGGACCAGGACTCGGCGGCGTCGAGGGTGGGCAGCTTCTTCACGAAGGTGTGCAGGTCGGCAAGCTGCTTCTCCAGGAAGAGCAGGTAGCTGACCGGAACATCGGCGACGATCGTCCGTCCGTCGACGGTGACGTCCGCGCGGGCCGCGCAGTTCGCCCAGTCCTTCGTCGCGGTCACGTCGAACAGCCGCGTCAGCGACGCGGACATCTCCCGCAGCACGTCCTCGGCCTGCACCTGCACCCGCGTCGACTCGGGCGGCAACTGCTCGCCCTCCTCGTCCTTCGGCTGGTACGTACGCGAGATACCGGCCAGCAGCGCCGGCTTCTGCACCTTGGTGTGCGCGGCGTTGACGTCCTGGAGCGACTTGCTCTTGACACCCTTCTCGACAGCGATGATCTGGTTCAGCTTCGCCATGTCGGGCCCCCCTTCGAACAGGCAGGAACATATCCCGCCTGCTCGAACGCCCGCACTCCCTTTTATCGCCGCGCCCCGCGGGCCGTCGCGGCCCGGTCCGGGGGCTGAGCGTGTGTCCCGGTACGCCCCCGGCGGCGGACCACGGTGCCCCGGGGCACCGCCTCGCGACCACCGCCACTGCTTGACCTGTACATCTGTCCCGGTGAAGGTGGTTCACGCGGTTTGCCGCACGTAGGGCGCAGTGGAGCGGTACAACAGCGTCGGCGGAACAACGGCGGTGACAGCACGCACGACGGGCAGGGGAGGCAGCGGGGTGACCGTCCAGCAGACCGGTACCGCACCGGACGACCACGGGCTCGTCCGGTGCGGGCCGTCGGACTCCCGCCGCTCCCGGCTCTTCCCCAAGACGGTCCCGGACGCCCCCCCGCCCTGAGAAGCCCTGAGAAGAGACGGGACATGACGTACGACTCCCTGGTCAACCGCGGAGACTACTTCTCGGCGCACTACCTCGCCGAGGTGCTGCCCAAGGACCTCAAGGCGGGGCTGCTGAACACCTAAAAGCAGCGCGAGGACGAGGCGAGGAACCGGGCGGAGGCCGAGATGCGGGCTGCGCACGCGCACTTCCAGGCGCGACTGGACGCCGAGATCACCGCAGGCCGTTGGACGTCGCCCGAGCCGGTGACCGTGGACGCCTGGCCACCGCACCACCCCGGACACACCTGTGCCCTGTGTCTCCCCTCGGAGCCACAGGGCACAGCAGCAAAGCGGCGACTCAGCCGATCCGGTCGGCGGTGAACCCGACGAACGCGGCCCACGCCTCCGAACCGATCACCACCATGGGGCGGTTGATGTCCTTCGAGTCCCGCACGTGCACGGTGTGCGGGCAGGTGGCCACCTCTACGCACTCACCACCGGCTCCGCCGCTGTAACTGCTCTTGAACCAGTCGAGCTGGACGGTCTCTTCGACGCTCATGCTTCTCCCAGCGACTTCTCGATGAAGGCCAAGGACTCACGCGGAGTGAGAGCTTGCGCTCGGATGATCCCATAACGCGACACGATGCCGCGGACCTCTGCTCGCTCCGACACGATTGTGCTCCGTCCCTGCGCCTCCAGATAGGCCACTTGATCAGCACCGTCTCTGTGCAACACGGTGAAGGGCCCGTCCACGCCCGCGTTGTCCTCCCGGTCAAGCGGCATGATCTGGATCTCCACACTGCGGTACGCACCGACGAGCAGAAGTTGCTCCAACTGCCCACGCATGACGGGGCGCCCTCCCAACGGTCGCCGCAGAACCGCCTCGTCGATGACGAAGCTCACCAGCGGAGCAGGCCTTCGAGCGAAGACCTCCTGCCGAGCAAGTCGCGCCGCAATGCGTTGCTGGACGGTCTCCTCGTCCAGCAAGGGGCGCCACATCTCGAACACAGCCCGCATGTATTCCTCGGTCTGCAGCAGTCCAGGCACCGCGTGGGTCCCGTAGACCCACAGCTCAACCGCCTCCGCCTCCAACCGAGCCGCATCCCGGAAGAACGCCGGATACTGCGCCCGCGCGACCTCCTCCTTCATCTCCTTCAACAACCCGCCTGCGTCGAGCAGTTCGTCCACCACGTCGATGAACCTCGGCGGAGGAATCCGCCGCCCCTGCTCGTAGGCCGCGATGGTGGACGGCGAGTACCCCGTCCGCGTACCGACCTCCGGACGCTCCAGCCCCGCCCGGATCCGGCACAGCTTCATCTGCCGCCCGAACACCCGCAGGATCCCCGCCCCCGGCTCCGGTGAAGCCGCCTCCGGCTCCTCCTGCCCGGCCGCCGTCGTCTCCCCCGGCTCCCGCACCGTCTCGCTCATCGCCCGCGCACCTCCGCCACCTACCGACCGGTCCGCCCAACTCCCCCGCCTCGCCGGAGGACACGGCCCGCCCCGCGTACACACGCCGCCGGAACGCGTACAACGCACCCGGTCGGCCCATCACCCGGCGTCAACGCTAGGACTCGCCGCGCGGAGGAACCGGTGGACGACCACGGTTCGCCAGATCGAGTACGTGCCTGCTCCTCGGTGGCCACCGGCGGCTCAGCCCGGACCCGGCTCACTCACTCACTCCGGAGAGTCCGGACGATGTCCTGGACCTCCTCCGAATACCAGGACAAGTGGAGGTCCAACTGTCTGCGGATGGGAGGGCTCGATCGGTACATGGACCGCACCAGCGACCCCCACGCGGCCTGGTTGCCCGGACTCAGGTTGTGGGACTGCTCCACGAACTCCTGGAAGTAGATGCAGTAGAGCTCGGCGAGTGAGGCGATCCTGTTGGTGTCCGGGTGATCGGGCGGAACCGGGACGTCGTCGAAGAAGAAGGGCCGCAGGTGCGGGTGCTCGATGAGGACCAGTTTGATCTGGACCCCGATGTCGTAGGTCGCGCGACGGGCCGACGACCTGATCCCCTCCGCGAGGTGCCGCAGTTGCACGATCACCGCGGCGAGACCCACGACCGCGGCCGTACTCGCGACCACCGCGGCGAGCGCCTCCGTCGTGTCCGTCCATTGCACAACGCACCCCCGTACGGCTCGCACCGGCACTGACGACGTACCGTCCCCCGCAGGCAGCGTACGGCGCGACACCTGCCCCGCCCCAGGCGTTCGCGACGCACACGGCGGACGCACCGGCGCACGTGCGATCCGTCACGCGTCGCCGTCGCCCCCCGCAACCCCACGATCGACCTCGTCCTCCAGCGGCTGAAGCGCAGGCTGATCGACCTCCAGCCGGACTTCCAGCGCCGTTCCGGCATCTGGAACGACACCACTCACCTGGACGTGGCGGAGCCCGGGAGTCGTGTCCAGCTCCCGGGCCCCGGGGATGCCACCCGATGACGCACGCCGACGGCGTTCGTCCGCCGTACGGGTACCGTTACGGACATGACCCGGTTCAAGCTCGTGATCTTCGACTGCGACGGTGTCCTGGTCGACAGTGAGCGGATCTCGATCCAGGTGGATCGGGCCATGCTGGCCGAAGTGGGCTGGCATCTCACCGAGTCGGACATCCTCGAGCGCTTCCTCGGCCGCTCGCACGCGCACATGGTGCACGAGATCGAGAGCCATCTCGGACGGCCGCTGCCCGCCGGCTGGGAGGACGAGTACCACGCCGCGATCGACCGGGCGTTCGAGGCGAGTCTGACGGCGGTGGACGGCGTCGAACAAGCCCTGGACCGGATCGGGACGCCGACGTGCGTGGCGTCCAGCAGCACCCACGAACGACTGCGCCGGACGCTCGGCATGTCGGGCCTGTACCACCTGTTCGAGGGACGCGTCTTCAGCTCCACGGAGGTTTCGCGCGGGAAGCCGGCCCCCGACCTGTTCCTGCACGCCGCCCGGCGCCTCGGGGTCGCCCCCGCCGACTGCGCCGTCGTGGAGGACAGCCCCTCGGGGGTGCGGGCGGCACGATCCGCGGGGATGACGGTGTTCGGATACGTGGGCGGCGTCACGCCCGCGTCCTGGCTCGCCGGATCCGGAGCGGAGATGTTCGACGACATGCGTCTCCTGCCCGACCTCCTCGCGCGGGGGTGAACCCGTCGAGGGCGGTCACCGCGGCGTCTCGTCGGCCAGGGCGTACGAGGCGTGCAGGATTCCCAGGGCCGCGAACGCCAGCGCACGGTCCGGCCGGTTGTGCCGTATGAGGTGGAACGCGGGCAGGGCGAGAGCGGTCAGGGCCGCCGCCATGCGCACCATCCTGTCGAACTCCTTCCGGGGCAGCCCCAGAACTCCGGGCAGTTCGCTTCTCGCGTAGTCCATGAACCGCTCCGCGGCCTCGGCGTACTCCTTCCGGAACTCGTCCGCGTCGACTACGACGTCGACCGAGACACAGCCTTCGGACTCCCCGGTCCCGACGGTGACCTCGAAGAAGTCGAAGTAGACGAACTCGTATCCGACCCACAGCGAGAGCATCGTCTTCGCCAGGTCCAGGAGACCGTGCCGGTTGTACGGGTTCGGGTCGATGAGCATGACCTCGTGCGCCGGCCCCCGGCCCACGAGGATGTCCTCGAGGATGAGGTCCCCATGACAGGCGTGAACCCCCCTGGGCCGGACGACCGGCTGCCAGAAGGGGTCCGTCTCGATCCTCGACAGCAGGTCGGGAAGCGAGGGACACGGTCTGCCGTTCACCCGGACCCGGCCGGCTCCGAGGACGGCACCGAGCGGCGAGCCGGCTTCCTTCAGCGCGGCACGTGTCAGCCGGCAGCGCCGCCGGATCTTCGCCACGTAGTCCGCGTCCGGATCCGGCCGGCCGGTCAGCACCGGCGGCCGGCAGTAGAAACCGGAACGGAGTTCTTCGTAGATCCGCACCAGGATCCCCGCGAGCCGTTCCCCGGACATCCTTCGCTGGAAGACCAGTTCGGCAGCCGAGTACCCGGGAAAGAAATCCGTCTCGAACGCGTACGACTCGGCGCTGTCCTCCACGACACGTGCCCTCGGGAACAGGTCGCTCTCCCTCCCCACCAGGGCGAGCCACTCGGCCTCGTTGCGATGGCGGTGCAATCCGTCGGTGCCGCTCGACGTCCCGCTCTTGGAGACGGCCTTGGTGATCACGGAGCTCTTCCCGTGCGTCCGGAGCAGGACGTCGCAGTGCGAACCGCCCGACAGGACGACCCCGTCCGCGCGGGCCCCGGCCGAACCGATGACGAGTACCCCGCGTCCTCGAGGATCCCGTACGGACACCCCCGCCCCGTGCGCAGCCGGGCGACGGCGTCGGTGAGCGCGCGCCGAGGACCGGGCGGGAGGTACAGCCAGGTGCCGCGCCCCTGCGTGTCGGACCGGAGCCCGTGGAGGGAGACACCGCCGTCCGGTCCGGTGTTCCGGCCGTCCCGCGCCGCCTCGGCCAGCACGCGGACGGCCTGACCCCTCACCCGCTCGGCGGACTCGTCCGGGAATCCCCGCCACAACGACAGAGACCTGTCAAGCGCCATCGCCACCGCCCCGACCCCTCATCGGCCGACCCTTCTTGGACACCACGAAGTTCTCCATCACCAGGTAGTCCAGCTCACTGGACAGGAAGGTCCCCAGGGCCTGCCCCGGGGTCTCGACGATGGGTTCCCGCACGTTGAACGAGGTGTTGAGCAGCGCGGGGACCCCGGTCCTCTCTGCGAATTCGCTGATGAGCCGGTGGAAGCGCCGCTGTTCGGGCATCACGCACTGCACGCGTGCGGTGCCGTCCACGTGGATCGCCCCCGCGATGTCCGCCCGGGCGGACTCCAGGATCACCGGGCTCTCCAGCATGAACGGACGGCTGACGTCATCCCCTGTGTAGCGGTGGCTCTCCTCCGCGAGGATGCTGGGCGCGAACGGCCGGAACCACTCCCGGTGCTTGATGGCGGAGTTCACATGGGTGCGCATCCCGGCATCCCGCGGATCCGCCAGAATGCTGCGGTGGCCCAGCGCACGGGGCCCGATCTCGCTGCCGCCCTGGAACCAGCCGATGACCGCCCCGTCCGCGAGGAGTTGGGCCGCGGCGCGAGCCGGGTCGGATTCCGTCGTGTACTCGAACTGGTGGCGGTAGAGGCGGCCGTAGGTGAGCGTGTCCGGGAATTTGGCGAGTGCGCGCCGGATGCTCCGTTCACCGTACTCCCGGCCGAACGAGGCCGACGTCCGGTGCACGGCCGGCATCTCCCCCGAGCCGTACCAGTGGCCGTAGAGCGCGTTGCCGAGCGGCTGCCCCGTGTCGGAGGCCGGAGGCGGCACGAACAGGTCGACCTGCGGGAACGCACGGCGGACCCGCTCGTTGGCGACGCAGTTGAGCGCCACGCCGCCGGAGAGGCAGAGGCGACTCGCCCCGGTGCGCCCCAGCAGGTCGCCGATCAGCTCGAGCAACGCCCTCTCGGTCTCCCGCTGCACGTACGCCGCCACGTCACGGCTGTCCTGCGACCGGCCGGCATCGAACGGTTCGCCGAACGCGAGTCCGCTCTTCCGGGCGAACTCCATGACCCCCCAGTGGTGGGTCCGGTCGAGCCGCCCCATGATCCTGCCGCCGGTGAAGTCGAACAGCGGCACGTCGAAGCGTTCGGGATCGCCGTAGGCGGCCAGCGCCATCGTCTTGCCGGACTCCTCGTCGTTGAAGCCGAGGAAGTTGGTGAACGCCTCGTAGGTCGAACCGACGCCTTTGTACCGCGGGCGCGCCGGGTCGCGGCCGGAGATGCGGTCCACGCCGTGCCGGGAGGCCGTGTAGGCGCTCTCCGTGTCCTCCGAGTTTCCCACCGCGTCGAGAACGAGCACCGCGGCGTCCTCGAAGCCGGACAGGCAGAAGGCCCCGAACGCGTGGGACAGATGGTGGTCCACTGTCACGATGCGGCTCTTGTCGACCCCGAGTGACGCCAGTCCCCCGTCGAATCCCGCGGGGAGGTCGGGGCCGCCGCTGCTGAAGACGAACAGGTCGACGTCCCGGAGTTCGATGCCCGCGTATTGGAGACAGTAGGTGAGCGAAGCGGCCCACAGGCCGGAATGCCGGTGCCGGTCGAGTCGTTCCTCGGATATCGCGACCACCGGCCGGCCGTCGCGCATCAGGGCACAGCCGCAGTCGTGGCCGATCGCGAGGCCCGCCACCGTGTAGTTCATCCCCCACCCTCCCCTTGGACACGTGCCCGTCCTCCCGGCTCCGGGAAGACGGTTCCCGGCCGTCGGACTCACCCGGCCAGGACCGCCGCGATGCTCTGCCGGAGCAGTTCCACCAGGAGATCGGCCTCCGCCTCGGTGAGGACGAACGGCGGCGAGACCAGCAGGTGGTCGCCGTCCGGCGAATCGGCCGTGCCGCTGCCGCCCATCAGCAGCATGCCGCGGCGGAACGCCTCCGCGACGACACGTTCCTGGACCCGTTCGGTCCTGGGGAAGGCCACGCCCCTGCCCGGCTCGGCGGCCAGCTCCACGGCCAGCAGGAGTCCGCGGCCCCGGACCTCGGAGACGAACGCGGACGTCTCACCCATCGCGGTCAGGCGCTCCTTGAGGCGTTCGCCCATCGACGCGCACCGGTCGACGAGGCCGTGGTCCGCTATGTGGCGCTGCACCGCGAGGCCGGCCGCGCAGCTGACCGGATGCCCGGAGTACGTCATCCGCAGGGAAACGTTTCCGGTGCCGGTCCTGATGGCGTCGGCGACGCGCTCGTGCACCACGACGGCGCCCAGAGGGGCGTATCCGCTCGTCAGCCCCTTGGAGCACAGGATCAGGTCCGGTGTCGCGTCCCAGTGCTGGATCGCGAAGTCCTTCCCCGTTCGCCCGAACCCGGTGACGACCTCGTCCGCGATGAACAGGATTCCGTACGCGTCGCAGATCGACCGGACCGTCTCGTAGTAACCGGGGGGCGGTTCGACGGCGCCGCTCGTCGTGCCACCGATCGGTTCGGCGATGAACGCGGCCACCGTCTCCGGGCCCGCCTGCTCGATCGTGTCGGCCAGATCGGTCGCGCACCTGGTTTCGCACGAGGGGCGGCTCAGACCGAGCGGGCAGTGGGCGCACTGCGGCGGCACCACATGCCGGACGGGCGGCAGGTACGGACCGAGGCGCTCCCGGTGGACGGCGTGGCCGCCCATGCCGACCGCCCCGAGGGTGCCGCCGTGGTAGCTGTGCCACCGGCCGATGACCTTGTGGCGCTCCGGCTCGTTCCGCTCCAGGTGGTACTGGCGGGCCAGCTGCATCGCCATCTCCGCCGCTTCCGAGCCGCTGCTGGTGAAGTAGACCCACCCCAGACCCGGAGGGGTGCGTGACCTGATCAGTTCCGCGAGTTCCACCTGCGGGTCGTTCACCCAGGTCCGTGAACTGGCGTAAGCCAGTTTTCGTGCCTGCTCGGCCATGGCGTCGGCGATCTCGCCCACGCCGTGTCCGATCGTGACGACGTGCGCGCCCCCCACCGCGTCGAGGAACCGCCGTCCGTCACGGTCGTACAGGTACACGCCCTCGCCGCTCCGCGCGACGGGCCAGGTGCCGGACCAGTCCCCGTGGAGGAGACCGCCACCGCGTTCAGTCATCGCTCTCCTTCATGACGAACCGGCAGAGCAACGGGCCGAAGGCGAGTGAGTCGTCGTTCGACAGGACGATCCGGTCGGCCCGGATCCCGTTGACCGATGAACTGCCGAAGCTGAGATCCCATAGTTCGTATCCGCTCGGGGTGGCCCTGACCACCGCGTGGAACGGTCTGAGCGAGGGGGACGGGAACGTGATGTCCGCCCTGTTGCTGCGGCCGATCATCGTCCGGGGCAGGACCAGCGGTATCCGGGATCCGTCCGGCAGGCGCAGTTCGGCGGCGCCGCGGGGCACTGCCGGGCGGGGAGGCGCCGGCTGCGTCCGCCGTGTTCTGCCGGCGCCGAACCTCAGTGCCCCGTCGCGGCACACCACTGTGGGCAGAACCCATTGGATCGCGTCGGTCCTTCCCTCCGCCGACGCCCGGTACAGGACCTGGCGGCCGCGGTGGACCATCTGGTCGAGGCTCGTGCCGGGGGACGCGAGCAGGCCCTCGTACAAGGCACCCGCGAACAGCGCCGCCGCCGATTCGTCGAGGGTCGCCCGCATGCCGACGGCGGCGTGGGCGAGCCGGTCCGTGATCACCGCCGCCAGTGAGCGTCCGCGCGGTGGCGGACTGGCCGAGTCGCACACGCTCAGTACCACCAGGCTCGGTCTCAGGCCGGCCAACCGGTCGCAGAACTCCTCGGCCTCGTACGGGAGGACAGCGTGGTGCCGGTCCTCCCAGAGGATCTTGCCCGGTCTGCCGTGTGCGACCACGTGCAGGACGTCGCAGCGGCGTTCCGCCATCTCCTGCCGTATGAGGGCGAGATCCCGGTTCTCCGACCAGTGGAACATGCCCTCCGCGGACTCGAACCGGGTGGCCAGTGCCGTGAGCCGCTGCCGCTGCAGTTCGACGTTCGCGCTGGGCAGGCCTCGGGGCATCGCCGTGGCGACCAGCACCGACGGGCGGGCGGGCGCCACGCGCTCAGTGTGCGTGTGCGCACCCCAACGGGTGCGGTGGACGAGCGACACCGCGGGGTCCTGGCCCAACCAGTTGCCCTCGTCGTCGCGAGCGGCTTCCCACGGCACCTGGCTCGCGGGGCCGTCCGCGGGAAGCCACAACCGGTCCTGGGGAAGCAGTGCGGCCGGCAGCAGGGGGGCGGCGAAGCGACCGCGCTCGGGCAGTTCGCCCCCGGCGCTCTCCGACAGCACCCGGAAGGCCGTCCGGCCGAACTCGACGAGTTTCTCGCGGGCCTGCGAGCGGGCGAACCCCAGGGTGCCGGCGGTGCCGGGGACAAGGCGCAGCAGACGTGCCCGTTGTGCCAGCTCGGCCACCGCCGGTGCGGCGATGCGCGCGGGTTCGACGAGATAGTCAGCCATCTGCGGTCACCAGGGCCCCCCGCTCCGTCACGACTGCCGGCAGAACCTGTCGAGATCCACGCGGGCCAGCCACAGGGCGACGAACACCGCCACCACCGGGACCGCCACGACCGGTTCGATCGAGTTCAGGGTGGCGAGGAGGCTCACCACGAGCGGCAGGAGACCGCCCGTCTCGCCGTTGCGGAACGACAGCGACTGGGCGTACTCCGGCTTGAGCCCTTGGCAGCCGGGCAGGCACAGCTGGGACCGGATGGATTCCCTGTGGTACTCGATGAAGCGCCGGCCCAGGCTGAGCGGCCCGTAGTCACCGCCGGCCCACGGGGGGAGCGGTGCCGCCGTCGCGGCGGTTTCCAGCACGAGTTCTCCCAGCTGGGTTCCCAGTCGCTCTTCGAGGTCCGCAGCGCTCAGGTCCGCCACGCCGCCCTCGGTGGCCTGCCGGAGCAGCGACTCGATCTGTTCGGCCGTTTCCGGGTCGACGGCGACCGCGTTGCCGCCGACGGGTGCGGTGGCCGGTTCCGCGAGCAGCCGCGGGAGCACCTCCTTCTCCCAGGAGGTGTCGGACTCCGCGATACTGACGGCCAGGTCGAGGGCCGCGGCCGCGGAGCGCGCCTGGAGGGCCAGGTCGAGGGCCTGCGCACGGTGCCCGAGGTGATAGTGCGCGATCGCCAGTTCCATGAGTGCGACGGCGCCGTCCATGGCCTGGGCCACGAGGTCCCGCGATTCACGCAGAAGGGGAATCGCCTCCTCGTACCGGCCCTGCCGATTGGCGAGAATCCCGAGGTTCCCCTTGCCGATGCCGGTCATGTCCTTCCCCCAGGCCGTGGCCAGATGTGGCTGGGAGGCCTCGATGACCTGGGCGAACGCCTCGATGGCGGCGTCGGGGTCCTGGGATGCGGAGAGCATGTTGCCAAGACGGTTGACGACGCGCGCGAACCACTCGTCCCGGCCGAGTTCACTGAAGACGCCGGCGATCCTGCGGAGCATCCGCACACTCGAGGCCCCGTCGTGCTCGACGGCCCGCGGGTCGAGGTGGGTCACCCGGTTGTAGTCGATGATGGCCTCATAAAGCGGCCGGGCGTCCGGCGGTGCCGCCGCGAGGAAGTCCGTCGCCTCGTCGAAACAGGCCCGCAGCTTCGCCTCGTCCCCCCGCAGCAGGTGGACCCGGGATACCCATGTCAGCAGTACGGTCACGTACTCCTCGCCCAGGCCCTGCGCGCGGAGCGCGGGAAGCGCCCAACTCCCGTGGTCCACCAGCCGGCTCCAGTAACCGCGGCAGAAGAGGAAGTAGCTGATGTCCGAGTAGAGCACCGAGGCCCGTGCGTACACCGTCTCGTTCTGGCGCGTCCGTGCCCACTCGAACAGGCTCTCGATGTTGGCGCGTTCGGCCTCGAGCAGGTCGAAACAATCCTGCCATCGCGGCTGGGCGAGGCTTCGCGCGATGTGATGGGCAAGCGCGTCCACCCAGCGGGTTCGGACATCGTCCTCGTCGGAGCCGGACGGCTGGGGCAGGATGCTTCCCATGATGTACGTCCTTGTCATAGGGAGAAGGTTCAGTCGTGCGGTAGTGGCCTCCAGCACTCCGAGTCGCCGTAGTCTCACCAGAGCACGTTCGAAGTCCCATTGCCGCTCGGTCAGGCCGGACGTCCGGCGGGCGAGCTCGTGCGAGGCTCCGTCCGAGAACAGGGCGATGGCGACCAGGAGTTCGCCGACCGGGGTGCCCTGAACGGAATCCCACGCCTTGAAGAAACAGAACTCGAGGAGATCGCCGGTCGTCTCGCCGAAGTTGTCGAGTATGTGCGAGACCTCGTAGCCCAGCCGCACCAGGTTCACGGCCCAGACGATCGCCAGGGGTATGCCACCGCAGAGTGTGTGCAGCCGTATCGCCTCGGCGTGCGACAGCCGGACGTCCTCCCTCTCCTGGATCTGCCGCAGCAGGTCCTGGACCTCCGGGAACGAGAGCGGGCCGAGCCGGACGGACCTCCCGAAGTCGAGCTGCGACCTGGCGGTCGCGAGCACACGGCAGAAACCGGGAAGCGAGCCCAGGAAGGAGAGCACCCGCTCGTCCTCGACCTCGTCGAGGTCGTCGGCGACGATCAGGACCGGCTTTCGGGACAGCGCGGCACGCAGCAACGCGGGCTGCTCGTCGGGCAACGCCCGCATCACATCGGTCCGCCCGAGGACCGCGCAGATATTGGTGATGAAGTCGCTCAGCGTCCCGCAGACCAGCGGGGAGCGCAGCACGCCGTCCACGGTCAGGATCGCCGGCCGGGCCGAGAGCCAGACCAGCGCGTCGAAGTGCAGGAACCGGTCCCGCGGCTCCGCGGCGGCGATGCGGTGGACGGCTTCGATGGCGACGGACGTCTTGCCCGAGCCGGCCGGACCGTAGATCAGGACGTTCTCGGCGGGGGCCTCCTCGACCAGGAGGTCGACCACATGCCGGACCACGTCCTCCCGTCCCACCAGACTGCGGTAGCGCCGCAGGGGGAGGTGGGACTGCATGTCGGACTGGACGGGAACTGTCACTGCCTCACCGGCATCCGGCACCTGCGCACTCCTTCGACCGCACCATCCGCGACCGCGGCCGGGGGCCCGCCGCCGTGAAGAGGGGTTATTCCGCGGAACCGGTGACCTCGTACTTGTCCCCCCGCACCCACACCGCCTGGTCGTTCCGCAGCGGCAGGAGGGTCAGCTCGCCCTCGTACCGGCGCATGATGGCCTCGTACTCCGGCAGGTACTTCTCGTTCCCGTAGTGCGGCAGGACCACGAAGTCGACGAGACCGAGTCCGCGCAGGCTCTCGAGGCCCGGTGCCTCCGCGGGGTCGTCGAGGGTGGACACGGGCCGCAGGTCGGGGCCGACCATGATGGCGCCGGCGCTGGCCCCGATGTACTTGACACCGTGGTCGAGCAACTCGCCGAGCACCTCCCCGAAGCCGCTCGCCAGGGCCTTCTCCAGCAGGTAGAAGGAATTCCCTCCGGCGACGAACACCACGTCCACGTCCGCCAGTTCGGTGCGCAGTTCCTCTGCCGTCCTCCCCTCGAGGGTCACTTCCAGCAGGTCGAACCCCATTCCGCTCAGAAGTGACCGGTCCCGGTCGACAAATGAGCGGTCCTCGTACGGGACACCCGCGTCGGGCACGAAGGCCAGCCTCTTGCCCGCCGGGTCACCTCCGACGAATTCGGTCACAGCACCGAGCCCCAGGGAGACGAGAAGCAGATCACGCGACGCCATACAACACACTCCGAAATCGATCATTTGACGCAGAAATCGCCGGAAAGGCAGACCGGGAGGAAATCCGATTCCCTGCCGGAACCTTTCCGGCGGACAGCGCTAACCGCTGTGCACTATGACACCACGTATATTCTTCCCCGCATGCATGTCGGCATATCCTTGACGAATGTCGTCAAGCCGGTACTCGGCCGATATGAGTTCATCCAGCAGGATTTTCCCTTCCTTGTACATACGGACCAGCAAGGGGATGTCACTTCGAGGATTGCAGCCACCGTAGAGCGAGCCGACGACTCGTTTGCTTTCGACCGTGAGCAGGGTTCCCGGCAGTTTCACCGTCAGTTCGTCCGACCGGTCGTGGGCGCCGATCAGGACGATCGTGCCCCCTTTCCGGGTGACGCCGAACGCCGAACTGACGATCCGGGCGTCGACCACGCCCGCCGTGACGATCGCGACGTCGGCTCCGACTCCGCGGGTGCTCGTGGCGATGTCGTCCGCCGCCGACTCCACGTCGGCGTGGACGGCGGTCGCTCCCATGCGCGACGCGAAGTCCCGCTTGGCCCGCACCGGGTCGATCACCACCACCTGACCCGCCCCCGCGCCGACGGCGCCCTGCACGGCGTTGCTGCCCACTCCCCCGCATCCGAAGACGACGACGAGATCGCCCGGACGCACCTCCGCGACCCGGACCGCCGCTCCCCAGCCCGTCGGCACACAGCAGCCGAGCAGGGCCGCGACGCCGAACGGCACCTCCTTGTCGACGGGTACACAGCCGTTGGCGGAGACCACCGCGTGCCGGGAGAACGTTCCCAGGCTGTCCATCGCACCGAAGTCGAGCCCGTCACCGTGGAACCGGAAGGAGCCGTCCCGCATCGCCCCCACCAGATCCGGGGACTGGTCACAGAGAAAGGTGCGCCCGGTCGAACACCACCGGCAGTGACCGCAGACCGGGATGAACGAACACACCACGTGATCGCCCGGGCGCACGTGGGACACCCCCGGTCCCGCCTTCTCGACGACCCCGGCGCCCTCGTGGCCGCCCACCACGGGAAAGCGTGCGTCCTCGCTGTACTTGAGGTGCTCGTCGGAGTGGCACAGGCCGGCGGCCTCCAGCCGAAGGAGGACCTCACCTTCCCCGGGCCCGTCCAGCTCCAGATCGACAACATCCCAATCCTGACGGGGTCCCGTCAGAACAGCCGCCTTCGTCCGCACCGTCCGCCTCCATGGGAATACGTCGCCAGGGGCCCGTCGGCGTAAGCCACGAGGACGGTGAAGGCAGCGGCCCGTCATCACACGGTGAGCACACTCCGGACAGTCGTCGCGACATACTCGAAATCCTCTGCTCGATCCGGTGATCGATTTTCGGCGACGAGCAAGAAGAAGTCCGCCAACACGCCAACCTGAGATCCAGACTCGAAGGGATTGCCGCCAGTTATGGTTCGGAAGCGTAGCGTAGTGTCGACGGCTCGGAAGTGTCTACCAAGTCGAATCAAAACCGTCTGCCTCGCCGACGCCCGACGCGGGCCGGCGGACGAGTCGAGCCGTACACCGGGAACCACCCCCCACGACGGTTGACCGACGTTCCGGGACCGCCCGCCGAAGACGCCTGCCGGACATCACTCCGTGCTCGACGGAGACCGGTCCCAAAGGCCCCGGGGAGGGCGGCGGGATCCGCCTCGGGACGACGGCCCGGTTCCGCACCGCGCGGCACGTGATGGCGTGAACCGGACCCTACGGCGAGCAGGCGGGCGCCAGGGGCCGGACCGACGGGCTGTGTGGTCCCGGCGGTGGCGGGCCGGGGTGACGTCTCCCCTCACGGCCGGTACCGGGGAGGGGCGGTTTTCGGCCGATGCCCCTCCCGGACCGGTCGGCCACCGGGTGCCCTGTCGCAACTGATGGCTGATCAATAACCTTGTGCGGTACACGAAGTCACGATCGCAGGGAGCTCCATGTCCACCGCCCAGCAGGTGCCCGACATCCTCTCGCCCGAGTTCGCGGCGGACCCCTACCCCGCCTACCGGGTGATGCGGGACACCGCGCCCCTCATCTGGCACGAGGCGACGAAGAGCTACATCGTCTCGCGCTACGAGGACGTCGAGCGCGTCTTCAAGGACAAGGCCGGCGAGTTCACCACCGACAACTACGCCTGGCAGCTCGAGCCCGTGCACGGCAAGACGATCCTGCAGCTCAGCGGGCGGGAGCACGCCGTGCGCCGGGCCCTCGTCGCCCCCGCCTTCCGCGGCAGCGACCTGGAGCAGAAGTTCCTGCCCGTCATCGAGCGCAACTCCCGCGAGCTGATCGACGCCTTCCGGCACACCGGCTCCGCCGACCTGGTCACCGACTACGCCACCCGCTTCCCGGTCAACGTCATCGCCGACATGCTGGGCCTGGACAAGGCCGACCACACGCGCTTCCACCGCTGGTACACGGCCGTCATCGCCTTCCTCGGGAACCTCTCGGGCGACCCCGAGGTGACGGCGGCGGGCGAGCGGACCCGGCTGGAGTTCGCCGAGTACATGCTGCCGATCATCCGGGAACGCCGCGAGAACCCGGGCGACGACCTGCTGTCCGCGCTGTGCGCCGCCGAGGTCGACGGGGTGCGGATGAGCGACGAGGACATCAAGGCGTTCTGCAGCCTGCTGCTCGCCGCGGGCGGCGAGACCACCGACAAGGCCATCGCCGGCATCTTCGCGAACCTGCTGCTCCACCCCGACCAGCTCGCCGCCGTCCGCGCGGACCGCTCGCTGATCCCGCGCGCCCTCGCCGAGACCCTGCGGTTCACCCCGCCCGTTCACATGATCATGCGGCAGTCGGCGACGGAGGTGACGCTCAGCGGCGGCACCGTACCCGCGGGCGCCACCGTCACCTGTCTGATAGGTGCGGCCAACCGCGACGAGAGCCGCTACCGCGATCCCGACCGCTTCGACATCTTCCGCGACGACCTCACCACCACGACCGCCTTCTCCGCCGCCGCCGACCATCTCGCCTTCGCGCTCGGCCGGCACTTCTGCGTCGGCGCGCTGCTGGCCAAGGCCGAGGTGGAGATCGGCGTCGGCCAGCTCCTCGACGCCATGCCGGACGTGCGCCTCGCCGACGGCTTCGAACCGGCCGAGCAGGGCGTTTTCACCCGCGGACCGCAGAGCCTCCCGGTGCGGTTCACCCCGTGAGCGGCTGACCCGTACCGGCCGGCTCCGTCTGCCGGCCCCACCCGCCGGTCCGCGCCGGATTCCGGGCCCTTTCCACGGGCCCGGGAACCCGCGCTACCGCACCACCGGCGTGAACCGCACGGGGAGTGCCGACAGCCCCCGCATCCAGATCGACGGCCGCCATGTCAGTTCCTCCGGGTGCGTCGCCAGCACCAGGTCGGGCAGCCGCTCCAGCAGCGTCTCGACCGCCGTCCGCGCCATCACGTCCGCCAGCAGGGGAGCCGGGTAGGGGCAGCGGTGCTCGCCGTTGCTGAACGACAGGTGCGCGGCGTTCTCCGCGCCCACGTGCCCCTCCGGCCAGATCTGCGGGTCGGTGTTGGCCGCGGCCAGCCCCAGTACCAGGCAGTCGCCGGCCCGGATCTGCCGGCCGCCCAGCTGGACGTCCCGCACCGCCCACCGCCCGATGAAGTTCTGCGTCGGCGTGTCCAGCCACAGCACCTCGTTGAGCGCCTCGCCCACGCTGAGCCGGCCGCCCGACACGTTCACGGCGAACCGCTCGTCCGTCAGCAACAGGCGCAGCGTGTTGCAGATCCAGTTCGCCGTCGGCTGCTGCGCCGCCGCGATCACGGAGATCAGGTCCTGGACGACCTCCTCGTCCGTCAGGCCCGCCGGGTGCGTCAGCATGCGCGAGGTGACGTCCGGGCCGGGGGCGGCCCGCTTGTCCTTCACCAGCTGCCACAGCCGCTCACCGACACGCCCGTACGCCGCCACCGGGTCGTCACCCTCCCCCGCGTCCAGGGAGATCCGCAGGTCGTCGACGAGCCGGCGGGTGTCCTCACCCGAGGTCGGCATCCCGCACAGCTGCACCACGGTGCGCATCGGCAGGGCGTGCGCGTAGTCGGCCATCAGCTCCGCCTGGCCGCTGCCGGCGAACCGGGCGATGAGTTCGTCGGCGATCAGCAGGCAGTCGCGGGACAGCTCGAACTGGTCGATCCCCTCCAGTGCCTCGGTGATCACCCCGGCCCGCCGCCGGTGCTCCTCGCCCTCGGCGAACAGCACCGACGGCTGGTACCCGACGAAGGGCAGCAGCGGCCAGTCCTGCGGGATGTTCTCCCACTGGTTCCAGCGCCGCGAGTCACGTGCGAACAGCTCGTCGTGGCTGGTCACGTACGTGACCTCGGAGTAGCCCAGCACCAGCCAGGCCGGGACGTCGCCGTCGAGCACCACGGGCGCGACAGGACCGTGCTCCCGGCGCAGCGCGCGGTAGAGCTGCGCCGGCGTCTGCTGGTACTCGAGGCCCGTCAGGCGCACCGCGCCGGAGTGGGCGGGACACCCCGGGGGCGCCGGGTGCGCGTAGGGGCCGCCTGGGTCGGTCACAGTGTCGTCTCCTCGGCGATGGCCATGTCGTGGAGGTGGTTCACGAGGGTGATCAGCACGTCCTTGCCGGAGTGCCGGACCCGTGCGTCGCAGTCGACCATCGGCACGTGGGCGGGCAGCGCGAGCGCCTGACGGATCTCGTCCAGGGAGTACCGGTCGGTGTCCTCGTCGAACCGGTTCACGGCCACCACGAAGGGTGTGCGGTGGTGCTCCAGCCTGTCGATCGCGTACCAGGAGTCGTCCATCCGGCGCGTGTCCACGAGGACCACGGCTCCCAGTGTTCCCGAGAACAGCCTGTCCCACAGGAACCAGAAGCGCTCCTGGCCGGGAGCTCCGAACAAGTACAGCACCATGCGGTCGTTGAGGCTGATCCGCCCGAAGTCGAACGCGACCGTCGTGGTGGTCTTCGACGTCACCGCGCCGGTCTCGTCGACGCCCACGCCGGCCTGGGTCATCACCTCCTCGGTGTTGAGCGGCCGGATCTCGCTCACGGAGCGGACCAGGGTCGTCTTGCCGACGCCGAACCCGCCCACGACGACGATCTTCAGACCGGTCTCCGCGGTGTCGTTCAGCGGTGTGCGGTGGGAGGGCAGCTCAGAGGTTGCGGAGCCCATGGAGGACCTCTTGGAGTAGGGCGGAATCAGGCAGGGAGGCGACGGACGGCGCCGCGCGCGGATGGCGGGCGGTGATGCGGCCCGTGTCCAGCAGGTCGCCGAGCAGGATCCGCACCACCATGACCGGCAGCCCGAGCTCCGCGGCGATCTCGACGACGGCGATGGGGTGCCGGCACAGTTCCAGGATCCGGGCGTGCTCCGACTGCATCCCCGGCACCGGCCCGCTCTCGCTGACGATGAGGGTGACCAGGTCGAAGGACTCGTCGGCGCGGCTCCGTCCACCGGTGACGGTGTAGAGCCGGTCCGGATCACCCGTGTCGACGGGTTTGCGCATCACGACGTGCCGCTCCCCCTGGCCTGGTCCCGCGGCTCGGCCCGCAGGTGCTCGCCGAGCTGCTCGACCAGCTCCGTCATCTGGTGGCCGATCACTCCGGGATCGGCGTCCTCCCTGGCGACGACGGCGAGGTGCGCCCCCTCACCGGCCTCCACGATGAACAGCAGGCCGCCGTGGAACTCGGTCATCGACTGCCGGACGCCGCCGGTGCCGTCGCCGAACTCCATGGAGGCACCTTGGGCGAGGGCCTGGATGCCGGAGCAGATCGCCGACAGCTGGTCGGCCCGGTCGAGCGTCAGGTGCTCGCTCCAGCAGAGTTTCAGACCGTCCCGGGACAGGACCAGGGCGTGACGTGTGCCGGGGGTCTGTTCCAAGAGGCCCTGCAGGAGCCAGGTGAGGCTGTTGTCGGTGGTCTGCATGGTGGGTGATGGGACGGTGGCGTCCGGCTGACCGGTCACCGGCCCGTTCCTCCTATCTCACGAGCTCGGGCGGGAAGGGGCGCCGTCGCCCCGGGTGCCGTACGGGAAGGGGTGGGACTACGGAGCGGCAGGCGGCTTTGAGCCGGGCCGGGCGTCCGGGCCGGCGGTGCCGTTCCCGGACTGCCGGGCGCGGTGGAAGGCGCCGAACCGCGAGCCCGCGTCGCGGGCCGGGCGCCGCATCGACGCCGTGTCGCCGGCCTGCTCGGACGCCGACTGGCGTTGCTCGCGTTCGCGCTCCGCCTCGGCCATGGTGCGGCCGGGGGGCCGGACCGGCAGACCGTTCGGCGTGGTGCCGTCGGGCCGCCGGTGCCGTCCCTGGTCGGGCAGTTCGGGCCGTGCGGCGGTGTGTCCGGTGACCGGGGGCAGTGCCGCGGCCGCGGGGCGGACGGTGGCGTCGGGCAGTTCGGGCCGTGCGGTGTGCCCGGTGGCCGGGGGCAGTGCCGCGGGGCGGACGGTGGCGTCGGGCGACGGGGCGGGCGTGAGCGCGGCGGGCATCGCGTCGGGTCGGGGAGCCGTCTCGTGCGGGACCGCGTCGCGCTGCTGGGCCAGCAGGTCCAGGGGCAGCAGGACGACGACGCCGGTGCCACCGCGGGAGGAGGGGCGGTAGTTGACGCTGATGCCGTACTTCGCCGCGAGCCGGCCCACCACGGCCAGGCCGAGCCGGGTGCCCTGCAGCGAGGCGAGGTCGGTGACGCGGCCGGTCACGGCCTCCTCGGCGCGGCGCATCGCCGCGTCGGCCATCTTCAGGCCGCTGTCCTCGATGGTGACGACGATGCCGGCGCTGCGGTCCTCGACGTAGACGTGCACCTCGTCGATGGGCGGGGAGAAGTTCGCGGCGTTGTCCATCAGCTCGGCGAGCAGGTGCATCACACCCTCGGCGGCGAAGCCGGAGACCGCGGCGCGGGTGGAGCAGTGCAGGCGCACCCGCTGGTAGGCGGCGATGCGGCCGACGGCACCGCGCAGGATGCTCTCCATCACGATCGGCTTGTTCCAGGCGCGGCTGGACCTGCCGCCCATGAGCAGCGCCAGCCGGTCGGTCATCAGGCCGAGCTGGGAGGTGCTGTGGTCCAGCTTCAGCAGGTCGCCGAAGACCTCCTCGCCGTGCCGCTCCTGCATCTCCCGCAGGTCGGCGAGCATCCGTACGGCCTTGGCCTGGACGCGGCTGAGCGCCTTGGCGGAGGCGGCCTGTGCCGCGGCGGCGCGCCGCTCGCTGTGGGCGAGCTCGCGGATGAACGATTCGGCCGGGGCACGCAACGCGGGCAGCCGGGGCAGGTCGGCCCCGGCGAGCACGGTGTCGGCGGACCGGCCCTCGCGCAGCCGGGCGACCGCGGCGGGCAGCGTCTCCTTCACGAGGCGCTCGTGCTCGGCCGCCGCCTGCTCCAGTTCGTTCCGCAGCGTGCGGTATTCGCCGTCCAGGGCGGCCGCCCGCCGCACGTCCTCCTCGACGGTGGCGGCGAAGGTGTGCGCGAGCCGCTGCAGTTGCGGGTCGGACGGCGGGGGCACGCTGCCCAGCACGTCGGCCGCGCCCGTGCCCTCCCGCAGCCGCCCGGCCACGGCGGGCAGCGTCACACCGGCCAGGTGCGAGATCTCGGCCGACAACCGTGCCGCTTCCGCCTTGAGACGGCTGTTCTCCGACTCCCGCTCGGCGGCCGCGCGGCGGGCCCGGTGGACGAGCCGGTGGTCGACGAGGACGGTGACGGCCACGCACACCCAGCCGGCCGCCACCACGGCCAGGGCCCACGTGGAGGCGTCGGGCGGCGCCAGGGCGACCGCCGCGCCGCCGGCGGCGGCGCTCGTCACCAGCACGGCCGTCCGTGCGGCGAACGAGGTGCGCGGCGCCCCCACCGGTCGGTGCTGGCTGGGCGAAGCAGGCACTGGCATGGGGCGGTCCCTCGGTCCGTGAGAGCAGGGGAATCGGGGCGGCGGCACGACGGCAGCCGCGGGCCGGGAAAGAGGTCAGCCAACAGGAGGGTGATCTTCCGGCCGCGTACGGCTCATGCTAATCACCCTGACGTGCGAGAAGGCTCCGCTTGTTGCACGGTCCGTCAGCAATCCGAGTTCGTCGTGAACCCATCGCTCGCGCGTCCCGCTGTGGTATCCGGGACGACGCCGGGCGGACCGGGCCGGAGACGCGGGCAGGAACCGCTCTGACGCGCCGCCACACCACCCCGGCCGCCTGGGGCGCACCGACTCCCTCATCCGCACGAGCTGTCGAATTTCAGCCAACTATGCGCACCCCGAACCCGGTTCACGCTCCGGCCCTCGTGACGGCCGGGTTGCCGGGGTGTGGGAATGCCGCTGATCGTGGAGGTTCCGTGACAGCGGCCCGCGAGGAGCGGCAGACGGGTCGGGCTCGTACGCCCTGTATGGGCACCTCGCACTCTTCAGGCGAGATCCGACCGCCCTTTGGTGCCCCTCGTGCTCGTGTCGCCGCTCAGCCGCGCCCGACCGGCCCGCAGGAACGCGACCCGCTCCTGCATCCCGGTTCCCGGAGAACCTCAGTTCCAGCAACCGGTCTTCGCCCCGTCCGTCTCGGAGCCGACCTCGATGTGGAATCCGGAGCCCGAGTCGAACTCCGGCCCGGCGTCGTAGTCGTACTCGATCTTGAGTTGGCGGGCGGTCGTGAACTGCACGGTCAGCGTCAGGGCATCGCCGTCCCCGCCCTTGGTGAAGCACAGTCCGGCTTCCGTGTCGGCGACGTCCGGGTCCGTGGGGTCGGACTGCAGGTGCCAGCCACCCGCCTTGGCGGTGGTGCGGTAGAAGTCGACGACCTCCTGCCGGGAGCCGGGGAAGGCGTAGGTGCGCTCGGCGTACAACCAGGCGTCACCGCTGTCGTCGAGGCATTCCGCCTCCACCGAGGCGAAGTCCTTCGGGATGGTCGCGCCGGGAGGGACGGAAGTCAGTATGGGCTGCGCGCCCAGTTCCTTCACCCGTGCCTTGGTCCCCTCGCAGGTGTTGAACGGGGACAGAGAGGAACAGCCGGTCAGGCCGACGGCCATGAGGGCGGTGGCCAGCAGCAGTGCGGTGGGCAGTACGGTCGAACGGGCTGGGCGCATCGGCGAACGCGGCGGCAGCGGCATGAGGCTCTCCCGGAAGGGCATGGGCGCGGGCTCGAAGGGCTGGTGCGGGGGTGGGGCAGCCGGTCCCGAGGGAGATCGAGACGATCTCGGGCCGGACGGCGCTGGGGGGGGCGGTGGACGCCGGAGGTAGTGCGCGGGTGCCGGAGCACGCTCCCGAAGGGGCGTGCTCCGGCACCCGTTGGCCAGGTCAGTGGGTCAGGGACCGCAAGGGTCGCATGGCCACTGTGGCATCACCTCGCCAGGTATCCCCGGTTGTAGAGCCAGTTCCCGACGCTGTACAAGTACTGCAACAGGCGGCCACGGTTGTTGTAGTAGACCATCTGCCTGCGGTTCCAGCTGCTGCCGACGAAGGCGCGCGCCTGCCGGTTGTTGTACTGGTCCTTGCGGGAGTCGCGACTGCGGTCTCCGTACTCATGGGCGTCGCCGAGCCGCTTGGCGGCAGCCGCGCCGAAGTAGAAGGTCAGTGCTGCCTGCCAGATGAAGTGACGGACGGCGTTGTTGCGTGACTTGCTGGTGCCGATGTTCCACAACAGGATGCCCGACAGGTATGACGCGAAGACGCACCCGCTGTATCCCAGGCTCCAGCATGCCCTGGCCTCCACACGCTTCTTCTTCGAAGAACGCCCGTCCAGGTCGAATTGGTTGACCGGATCGGCATTGGCGTAATCGTATGCGTTGGCGCTGCCGCCCTGGACGGGGTCGGCGGACAGGAAACGGCCGGTGGTCGGGTCGTACAGGCGGGCGCCCATGAGCGACAGCCCGGTGACCGTCTCCGACGAGCGCTGGTGCGCGCCGAGCCAGTTGTACCGGGTGGCCTGCTGGCCGGCCCGGGCGTTGCCGAACTCGTCGGTGTCCAGGACCGTCGGGGCGACCGCGGTGTCGATCGGCAGCTGCAGGGCGATGTCACCGTGCAGGTTGGCCAGTTGAAGCACGGTACCGCCGGTCTTGGTGGTGGTCGCCGCCAGCCTGCTGTTCGGGCCGAGCACATTGCGGGTCACCGCGCCACTGCTCGTGCTCTCCACGATCCAGCGGGGGCTGTCCCCGTCGGAGTCGTAGTGGTTGAGCCGGGATCCGGTCTGGGTCCAGGTTCCGGAGCTGTTGGACTCCGTGGTCCAGGACCGGAAGCGCAGGACGGAGTCCAGCGTCCACGTCTGCCGTTTGGTGCCCGCCGTCTGTCGCCGCACCAGGTCGTTGACGTGGTACTCCAGCGTGGTGCCCGGCTTGGCGGTAGTGCGACCGAACGCGTCGTAGACGTAGCCGGTGGCGATCTGCCGGTCACCGGTGTCGTAGGTGTACGACGTGGTGGTGGCGCCTGAGGTGGTGCAGTCGGCGTTCACCGCCGCGGTGGCCGTGGCCAACGTCTTGCGGTTGGAGTTCTTGTCGAAGGTGTATGCGCGGGTGGTGCAGATCGCGTCGGTGGCGGTGTCCTGTACCTGGGTCAGCCGGCCGGCCGTGTCGTAGGCGTACGCCTGGGAGGCGGTGACACCCGGGGTTCCGGCGTGGGTGGCCTGCTGGCCGTGCACCGTCTCGGTGATGCTGTCGGCGATCACCACGGAGCCGTCGCTGACGCGGGTGACCGTGCGGCTCGTGGTCGTGCCCGCGGGGTCGACGGTGTCCTTCGTGGTGTAACCGCCGGGCAGCCCCTGGGTGACGAGTTCGCCGTCCTCGTCGTACCGGGCGGTGAACGTGCCGGCCACGGAGTCCGTCACCGAGGTGAGCAGACCGCGCGGGTCGACGGCTGTGTCGTAGGTGTAGGTGGTGGTCGACGGCACGTTGTCAGTGACGGTCGTCGGCCGGTCGAGCGCGTCGTACCTGGTGGTGGTAATGCCCCCGTCCGCGTCGGTGTACGTCATCTGACGCCCGAGCCGGTCATAGCTCTTGGTGACGGTGCCGCCGGTCGGCGAGGTGTGGCTGACCGGGAGGCCGGTGGCGTCGTCGAATGCCGTGGTGCCGGAGGGCACGGCGGTGCCGACTCCTCCGGAGACGCTCACGGTCGTTGCCCGGCCGGCCGGGTCGTAACCGGTCGTGGTGGTGCGGGTGACCCCGGTGGCGGTCTCAATGATCTTGGTGGCCTGGCCGAACAGCCCGTACTCAAGGACCTTCGTCGGTAGCTGCGCGGGGTTGGATCCACCGCCGGTGACGTCTGCGGCCGGGGCGATACGGCAGACCTGGTCCGCCCACTCCGGCCTGCCACCACAGGTGCCGGTGCCGTCCGCGGTGTAGTAGGTGGTGATCGTCGTGCCGGCGTCGGAACCGGATGACGCGGGCTGCGACTTGCTGTTCACCCGGCCCTGGGCGTCGTATCCGGTGGTGGTGGTGATCGCCAGACCGCCCGGGTCGACGGTGGTGGCCTTCGGCTGGCCCTTGACCCAGTCGTAGGCGGTCGCGGTGACCCGCGGGTCCGCCGTCAGCATGGGCCAGGAGCGCGGCTGCGCGCCCACCGTGACCTTGGTGACCTGGTCACGGACGACGGCGGTGCCGTCGCTGGGACGCCCCGAGTCGAACTCCCGGACCGTGTGGGCACGTGCCATCAGCTGGGTACCGGCGGCCGCCAGCGTGGTGGAGCCGCTGGTCAGCTTCGCCGACAGGGTGACACGGTGCAGCGGCTCGTAGGTGTCGGTCTCCCGCACACCGTCCGCGTCGTACACCGATGCCGAGGACAGCAGTTGGGCACGCTCGGCGGACGCCAGGGACCTGATGCCCAGGTCCGTCAGTTTGTCCTTGAGCGCGTCCGTGGTGCCGAGTGCGAGTTCGCGGTTGGCCGCGGACAGGCTGCGCACCACGTTGCCGAAACGGTCGTACTCGGTGGCCGACAGGCGGTGGCCCGGTTCGGCCTCATTGACCGCGCGGCCACTGGCGTTCAGATAGTGGATGTCGGCCCGCCCGTAGTCGCCCGCGGACAGGGAGGACCCGTCGTGCGATGCCGGCATCTGGTCGGCGGGGAAGACCGCCGTGGCGTCGGTCGGCGTGTCCGACTGACCCCACGACGCGGTGGCGGCGGCGCCCAGGTTCTCCGGGGCCGCGGAGCCGGTCAGCGGCACTCCGTAGACCACACTGGTGGCGGCGGTGCCGTTGGTCTGGTCCGCGCTGCCCGGAGCGAGCGTGGCCCGGGAGACCTTGAGCAGCATTCCGGAGCCGGACGCCGGACTGGAGTCCACCTGGCCGTAGGTGAACGACCACGGAAGCTGACCTGCGGGCTTGAGCGAGGTCACCCGCCCGGCCGAGTCGTAGCCGTACGCGGTCTTCAGCGCCGGGGAGATCCGGGGGTCCCAGGTCTCGCGAAGTCGGCCGTCGGCGTCGTAGACGTAGCGCGCGACCGTGGTCGCGGTGGACGCCGAGGCGCCGGGGGCGGTCGCCCACAGCTTGACCGACGACACCTGGTCCTTCACGTCGCCGAAGTCCGCGGGCGTGGCGGTGGTGGAGGTCGCGTAGACGAACTCCAGAACGCGGCAGCCCTTGACTGTCGAGTCGGAGGCGCAGGCCGAGTTGGTCGCGGCCGAGGTGGCGGCGACGATCTTCTTGGGCCGGGCGGTCCTGGTCTCACCGACCGTGAACGTCTCCGAGACCGTGGTGGTGGTGGAGTTGTCCACGCCCTCGATCCAGGACGTGCTCGCCCGCCAGGTGTCGCCGCCCGCCTCGACAGGGACGAACCTGCTGGTACCGCCCTCGGTGCTCTTCAGCGTGAAGTCGCTGTCGAAGTCTCCGTCGAGGATGTACTCCTCGGACCCCGGCTCGGCGATCCAGCCGGTGCCGGCCGCGTTGGCGGTGAAGTGGATCTGCGTGTCGTCACCGGCGAGGCCGACACTCAGCGAGGTCGCCGAGGTCTTGTGCAGGTAGGCGAACGGGGTCGTGACCTGGTCGGCCGCGGCGCTGTACAGCCACTCCTTGCCGAAGATCGGGGCTTGTGCGTTGGCGGCCCCGGCCTCGGGGGAACGAGAGGAGGCGCTGCGGGTCAGGCTCATGCCGAAGAACGATGCGTCACCGCCGGAGAGCGTGTAGTCGCCGGTGATCAGGTTGACCTCACCGGGACCGATGCTCTCGCCGGCCGAGCCGTCGGCGTTGCGGTCCACCACGACGCCGACCGGGTCGGACGCGCCGGTCGCCCCTCCGGAACCGGTGAGTTCCGCACGGAGCTGAACGACGCCGTCGGGGTCGACGGTCCTGGTGGCGTTCCAGGTGAGCTGCGGGGTCTTGCCGGAGGAGAGCGCCAGCGGCCAGGAGGCCACCGGGTCGCCGCCGGACGTCACGTCGCCGACCGGGATGTCCGTCCAGTCGTCGGCGTCACCGCGCCGCCACTGGAAGGTCACGGCGTCGAACTTCGGGGACTCGGCCTCCGCGGCCAGCGGCACACGGGCCGCGGTGCGGGTTCCGTCGTCGGGCAGCGTCACGCCGCCGGGGCCGACATGGAAGGTGTACGAGACCGGGTCGGACTTGTTTTCCGCCTTGTCCGTGGCCCGGACCTGAAGGACGTTGGTCCCGGCCTTCTCGGGCGCGATGGTGATCTTCACGGGGGTGGTACCGCTGGTCGGGACCTTCTCCCAGACCGCACCGTCCAGCGACCACTCGATGCCGTTCTGGTCACCGGACGGCGGGGTGACGGTGAAGTCGCCGTTCTGGCCGACGCCCTTGACCCAGGCGTTCGTCGGGTAGTCGGTGGAGGTCACCGAACCCGGCGCGGAGGGGGCGCTGGTGTCGACCGTGAAGGACGCGTAGGCGGACCAGCCGGTGTTGTAGTGCTGTCCGTCGTACGGCGACGTGCGGAACTTGTAGGTCTTGCCGTTGCTCAGCAGACCTGAGGGCACCTTCACCGAGGTCGGCTGCCCCGAGGCCACGAAGGGCGAGACCAGCACGTCCCCGACCTGCGTGTTGGTGGCGCTGTCGAAGATCTGGAAGGTTCCGTCGACCTTGTCGTTGTTGGGGTCGACGAAGGTGTCCTGCAGGGTCGGCGTCGTGGTGTTGACGAACCAGGTGCCGCCGGTGTCCTTGAAGAACGGCGGGCCGGCCTGCTGGTCGGTGCCGGTACGCGGACGGTAGTTGTAGTTGACCGTGAGCTTTGGCGGGTTCGACGCGGCGTTGCCGGAGTTGAACCGCTTCCACGGCGCGCTGACCGCCTCGTCGGTGGCGCGCAGGCCCATATGACCGCGGGTGGTCTTGGCGGAGGCCCACTCCTGTACCAGGGTGGCGACATTCGCGTTCACCCAGCCGTCGGGGGCCGAGGTGCAGGCCGGATTGCCCTTGGTCTCGGTGGAGGTGGTCTTCTTCGCCGTCCAGGCCGGCTGCGAGGTCCAGCGCGAGGAGGTCGATGCGGCTCCGGCGGACCACACCTCCCACGGGTAGGCGCTGCAGTCGGTGTTGCCGGAATGGAAGTTCCACAATGACAGGGTCGCGCTGTTGATCAGGGCGTCCGAGATCGGCGTGGTGTTCCACGAGACGAAGGAACGCGCGGTGCGGAAGGTTCCGTCCGCGTTCTTGGTGCCGGGGTTGCCGAGGTCCAGCTCGACGTCGGAGGACCAGTCCACCGTCTCGCCCTGCTGTACGTACGTGTCGAACACGTTGGACAGCGCGGACGTCGACGGGTCCACCGTCACGGGGTACTTGGTGTCCGGGTCGGCCAGGAACTTCGCGTCCGGGGTGATGACCAGGTCGATCGAGCCGCCCTTGCGGACCACCTTCATACCGACCTCGACCTGGCGGATGTGCTCGCCGGAGACGCGGTCCACGGTGGAGTCCCACATCACCGGGGCTGGCATCACTGCGGTCTTCTTGTTCTTCTTGCCGGTGAACAGCACGCTGCCGTCGCGCTGCAGTTCGGCCTTCAGGCCCTTGGCCTTGAGCGGAAGTGTGTAGGAGAAGCCGCTCTCGGCCGGCTTCTTCTTGATCTCCACGAACTGCTCGAAGCCGATACGGGTCGCCTCGACGACGACGTCGGCTCCCGGCACCGCCTCTGTGTATTCGGCCCGGGTGCCGTCAAGTTTGGGCTTGGGCAGGCCGCCCTTCCACTGCAGGGTGATCCCGTTGTCGCCGTCGCCGAGGGTGACCAGGTCGACAGCCTTGGCGCCCTGGCTCGCCCTGAGCGAGGTCGCGCGGGTGCCGGACTTGCCGGAGATCCGCAGACCGCGTGGGTGGGCCTTGGGCACGACCGCGCCCGAGTCGTCGGTGATCAGATCCAGGTCGACGGGGCGCCATTCGCCACTCTGCTCGTCCTTGAATCGGACCGGACCGGCGGTGATCTCGCTGGTGAGCGAACCGTCCTTGTTGACCCAGGTGGTCGAGGTCTCGGTCCGCTCGGACAGCGCCTCGACCCGCTTGCCCGAAAGCCTCGCGGCGACCCGTGCCGACGGGATGTCCGCCGCCTGGGTCGCGTACTCCTTCGGCGCGGACTCGGGGGCCCTGGTCTCGGCCGCGAATGCGGAGCCGGCCCCGTTGAGGAGGGTGACGGACAGTGCCAGGGACACACAGCCGGCGACGCAACGTCCGGGTCTTCGTGGCCCGAACATGTGATTTCCCATTAAATCCTCGGTCTCTGAATACGTGAATCGACGCCACGTGATCGTGACTGCAACTGATGCGAAACTTACTGGGTGTCAGATCGCTTTAAAGTTGCAGAAATTGGTCAACTTCAAGTCCAAACATTCATTAATTCAGGTGACTTCCACCACAGAACATTCGGCGGACCGCCCGGAATCGCGATCCGGATCACTGAGCCGCGCCCGAAGCCCGCGAACCGGACGGGTCAAACGGGCCCGGACACCCCCGGATCTCTCGGCCGTGGACCCCGGCTCCACCCGGTCGGCCGGAGAACGCCCGGTCATCTCGCCGCCGGAGGGTACCTGGGCGATGCAGCCGTCCACGGAGCTCTCACACCGGCCGAGGCCGATCATCCGGTATACGCATCGAGCGGGAGGGCGTGCACCCGAGCCGGGCGAGCGTGGTCCCCACACGGGCGGGGGTTCCTTGCGCGTCGCAAGCAACCGGTGAGTGAGGCCTACCGGTTCAGCGCTGCGGAGAAGGCCGTCTGCCCGGTGGCCTGCTGTGCCGTGTCCCGGGCATGGCCCGCTCCTCGCCCCATGCCATCGTCCAGCGCCTTTCCGCCGTCTGCCGCGGCGAGCTCCCGAAAGCCCGGAAAAGGCCTCCGCCGCCGATGCTGTCCATCGGCCTGTCCCGCCTCGCGGTGCGGCCGATGGACACGACGCTCGCCGGTGAGTTCCGTCAACAGAACCAGTGCGTCACACCGACGATCACTGAGGCAAGGAAACGGCAGAGACGCACGATGCGGCGCGAGCTCGGCTCCGGCCCCGAGCCTGCCGCAGGGCGGCCGTATGAGGACGGCCTCTCCACGGCGCTGGGCCGGTCGGAGGAGCAGCGCGTCCTATCCGATGATGGCGACGGGAGCGTCCCAGGCATTGCGGTCGACGGTGATGGTGTAACCGCCGCGTGTCTCCTTGCTGTTGACCATGTACTGGTGACCGCGGCTGTGATTGGTGAAGAGCTTGGGGTCCCAGGGCCAGTCCGCGGTGGTGGTGTTCTTCTTGTCCCACAGCGCGTACCAGAGATTGCCCGGCAGGTCGGTCCTGTCGGTGGCTGTTGCGACGGCCTTGGCGCTGGAACTGCTGAAGCCGTAGTAGCCGGCGCGGTAGGTCTTCGCGCGCAGGGTCCTGCTGAAGGAGCGCACGTAGGTCAGGACCGCGTCATTACACGCCTTGTCCGCGACGTCGTACGGCTCCATGTCGAGGTAGATGGCGCTGCCGGCCTTCATACCGAGCGCCGAGGCCTTGGCGACGGCGTCCTTGGCGTTGCTCGCCCCCAGAGAGGCAGCCGTGGCGGCCGTGAACTTCTCCGGGTTCTTGCTCGTCTGACAGGGCGGCTGGGCACCGACATACAGCGGGATGAGCTTCCAGCCGGAGGAGTTGACCGACTTCACCCAGGACGCGGTGAGGTTGGGCTGTGCGCAACCGCGGTTCTTGCCACCGATGTAGACCGCGGCGGCACCGTAGAAGCCGGTCTTCCACGCCCTCATCGCCGCGAGGGAAGGCGCTGTGCAGGTGTCGAACGCCCGCCCCGTGTACGTCTTCTCCGCCGGCCAGGCTGATGCCGCCGTCGAAGTCTGCGCCGCGATCCCGGCACCGGCGACGACAACGACGCCTGCCGTCGACCACGCGATGTAGCGGCCTCTTCTGGACAACCGGTGTCTGGACATTCCCCACCCCGTTCGGATCGCGGCCACGGCCGCAACTGGTGCGCTTGCGGGGGACCGGTGCATGCGGCGGCACACCGTCGGGCGTGGTCACAAGGCTCGGCTCCGCCTGCAGCGGCGCAGTACGGCTCCGGCGTTCGGAGCGCTCAGCACTCTATCCAAGATCTGCAACCGACACCGGTGACCGTACAGACCGAACTTCGCGCGACGCACCCCGGCTTGCCACCGCCCGCTCGAACGGGCCGCGCGGACCGACACGGCGGCCGACGCCCAGGCCGCGTGATCCCACCGTCTCAACCGCCACCCCGAATCCTGCGGCTTCGGCACGCGCTCCGGCGGCTGTCGCAAACGCCCGGCCCAGAGGACCACGCGCGGCCTCCGTTCCGGATCAGAGGCCCTTTCCCAGGTAAAACCGCAGGTGGCGGCAGACGAGTCGGGCTGTACGCCGGGTTCTGTTCCCGGGGTTCCTCGCGGAGCCCCGGGCGACGGCCATCCATCTAGGGCCGGCGTTGCCGCCGGCCTCGTGCGGTCTACCCGCGGACTCGGGCGGGCAGCCCTCGAACGTCCGCGCAGAGCGCTTTTCACGGCGCTCCTCTTGACCTTGCTCCGGGTGGGGTTTACCTAGCTGCCCAGGTCGCCCTGGGCACTGGTGGTCTCTTACACCACCGTTTCACCCTTACCGGGAACCGCCCTCTTCGAGAAGAGCGCAGTCCCGGCGGTCTGCTTTCTGTGGCACTGTCCCGCGGGTCACCCCGGGTGGCCGTTAGCCATCACCCTGCCCTGTGGAGCCCGGACGTTCCTCGGGAAGCCCCGTAAGGGACTCCACGCGGCCGCCCGCCCGGCTCGTCTGCCGTGCCGACCATGGTACCGGGCGCGGGCGGGGCTTCGGCGCGGCGGCCGTCGCCAGGACCGAGCCGGTGAGGATCAGGGCGAAGGCGGCCAGGACGGGAGCGGTCAGGGGCTCGTCCAGGAAGAGCGCGCCGGCGGCCACCGCGATCGCCGGATTGACGTACGTGATCACGGACGCGCGGAGGGGGCCGGCCTCCTTGATCAGCTCCAGGAAGGCGACGAAGGCGATCGCCGTGCAGACGACGCCGAGGGCGGACAGGGCGGCGATGCTCTCGGCCGAGGGCAGGGCCGGCGGGCGGGTCGCGACGGCCGCGGGGGCGTAGACCAGGGCGGCCAGGGCCAGGCAGGGCGTGATGAGGTGCAGCGTCGGGACGTCCTTGAGGTGGCGGTCGGCGATCAGGGGGGCCGTGGCATAGCCGACGACCGTCACCAGGACCTCCGCCAGGGAGAGGGCGTCGCCACCGGTCAGGTGGGGGACGGTGAGGACGCCGACGCCGCCGAGACCGAGCGCCAGGCCCGTGATCCGGCGGACGCCCAGCGACTCCGCCGCGCCGAAGAAGCGGGCCAGCAGGACACCGACGATCGGTACGCCCGCTATCAGCAGGCCCGCCGTGGAGCTGGACAGGTGGCGTTCGGCGTCGGTCAGGGTGTACCAGGGGCCGACGATCTCGATGACCGCGAAGGCCAGCATCGGCTTCCAATGGGTCCGTACGTTCCGGGCCAGGCCGGGTTGGCGCAGGGCGAAGGGGAGCAGGAGGACGGCACCGATCGCGCAGCGCGTGAACACCACCGCCGACGGGGACATCTCGTCCACCGCCACTTTGATCATCAGATAGGGAATGCCCCAGACCACTCCCATCAGGGAGAACAGAGCCCAGCCGCGTGCAGTCATGCGGTGATTGTCGGCCGGGTCAACGGGCGCCGTCTTGAACGCTGTTGCGGTACGCCGCCGGGGTCACCCCCAGGACGCGGCGGAACCAGCGGGTCAGGTGCGCCTGGTCGGCGAAGCCGACGAGGCCGGCCACCTCGGCGGGGCGCGCTCCGGCGTCCAGGAGGGCGCGGGCCCTGGTCACCCGGTACTGGGCGAGCCAGGCGTACGGGGGCATCCCCATCTCCGTACGGAAGGCGCGGAGGAGCTGGTAGCGGGAGAGGCCGAAATCGGCGGCAAGGGCGGCGAGGGAGGGCGGGGCGAGGAGTTCGTCGGCGAGGCGGTCGCGGACGGCGAGGGCGACGGTGCCGGCGCCGGGGACCGCCGTGTCGTCCGCGCGGGCCGTGGAGTGGCGGCGGGCGAGGGCGGTGAGCAGCCAGGGGATGCGGGACTCCGCCTCCAGGGGGTCCGGGCGGGAGCTCACGTCCGTGTGGGCGCGGCGCAGGGCGGTGGCCAGCTCGGGGTCGTCCAGGACGGGCTCGCGGAAGTGCGGGAGGCCGCTGCCGCCGAGGGTGCCGTCGGTGAGGAGGGCGGGGGCGGCGTAGAGGGCGCGGTAGGAGTAGCCGTCGGAGGCGGCGGGGCCGCCGGTGTGCATCTCGCCGGGTTCGAGGACGACGATCGAGCCCGGTCCCGACACGATGCGTCCGCCCCGGTAGGCGATGGCCTCCAGGCCGCCGACGGTGACGCCGACCGTGAACTCCTCGTGGGCGTGGGGGGCGTACTCGTGCCGGCTGAAGCGGGCGGTGAGCAGGTCGAGCGGCGGGCCGCACCGCCCGAGCCGCGCCCTGGTCCAGCGGGCCTGTTCCCGTACGTCCGCCACCGCGCACCCCCCGCCCACAGGGGATCAGAGGAAGTCGGCGGTGTCCAGGTCGAATCCGAAGGGGGCGGGGAGGGTGACCGGTTTGCCGAAGGGGCGGGTGCACCGCTCGCGGTACTCGTCCTTCTCCGGGTCGCCGAACAGCGTGATCGCGGAGGCTTCGCGGTCGACGAGGAGGTAGAGGGGGATGCCTCCGCGGGCGTAGCAGCGGCGCTTGGCCTCTCGGTCCGCCTGAGGCTTGCTGGATGTCACTTCCACCACCATGGCGACGCCGTCGCAGGGCATCCAGGAGTCGGCTCCCCGATAGAGGCGCAGAGCCGTGGGGGCGAAGGTGCCGTCCGGGATGGCGTGGTTCTTCGGGCAGGCTCCGCCGCTCTTCAGCTTGAGGCCTTTGTTCCCGGAGAAGTCCATGTCGGTACGGGACCGCCTGATCACCTGCTTCATGACCAGATTGATGTAGTCCTCATGATCCCCGTCCGGCGGCGGCGTCACAACGATCTCCCCCTCGATCAGCTCGGCCCGGAAACCCTCCGGGGTCTCCAGGGCGAGAAAGCCCTCCAGCAGGACGTCCGCCTGCGAGAGCGGCTCATAAGCCATGGCAGTCATGTCACGCCCCTCCTTCTGTCGCCCGCCAGACTGGGACATCGGCTGATCACCTGTCCGTGAGATCGGGAACCGTTCCCTCGATCGTGGCACAGGATCAGGACCGCCGTCAGGCGACACAGCACTGCCTTGACCCTGCCGCAGCGGCAACGTTTCTACTGGGGCCATGCGGATCGGAGAACTCGCCGCCGCCGTCGGGGTCACCACGCGGGCGGTGCGGCATTACCACCAGTCGGGGCTGTTGCCGGAGCCGGAGCGGCTGGGCAACGGGTACCGGGACTACGGCCTGCGGCATGCCGTCGTGCTGGCGCGGATCAGGCGGCTGACCGAGCTGGGGCTGGGGCTGGCCGAGGTGCGGGACGTGCTCGCGGACGACGCGGGGAAGGATCTCGTCGAGGTGCTGACGGAGCTGGACGAGGACCTGGCGCGGCAGGAGGCCGCGATCCGGGAGCGGCGGGCACGGCTGCGGGGCCTGCTGGAGACGGGGGACGGGCTGACGGCCGAGGGACCGGTCTCCCCCGAGCTGGTCGCGCTGTTCCGGGACACGGCCCGTCTGTCCGACTCCCCCATGGCCGTCAAGGACCGCGAGATACTCGCGCTCATCGAGACCACGGCGTCGCCGGAGGAGCGGGAACGGCTGATCGGGCTGATCGGCGGGGTGGTGGACGCGCTGGGCGGGGCCGAGCGGGCGCATGCGCTGTACGAGATGCTCGACGCGCTCGCCGACGCCGATCCGGACGATCCGCGGGTGGAGGAGGCGGCCCGGGTGCTCGCCGCGTCCGTACCGGACGAGCTGGTCCCGGAGGGGACCGGCGCCGGTGCGGACGACGGCTTCCTGCGGGCCTTCTACGCCGACTTCGCACCGGCCCAGGCGGAGGTGATCCGCCGCATGCTGCGGATCGTCACGGAGGAACGGTCATGAGGGGCGTTCGCGTGGCCCGGGCGCTGGCCCGGCACGAGCTGCGGCTGATGATGAGCCTCTGGCTGTGGGTGGCCCGGCGCAGACACGGTGTCGGCGGCGGTACGGCGTTCGGGTACGCGCGCGGGCAGGCGGCCCTGATGTACGGGTTCACGTTCGTGTGCGTGGTCGAGACGGTGGCGCTGTCCGTGCTGCTGGGCGACTGGCCGACGGTGCACGCGGTGGTGCTCTTCCTGGACGTGTACACCGTCGTCTTCGTCGTCGCCCTGCACGCCGCGTCCGTCGTGCGCCCGCACGTGGTGGACGCCGGGGTCCTGCGGGTCCGCCGGGCCGTCCACGTCGATCTGCGGATACCGGTCGAGCGGATCGCCTCGGTCCGGCGTGAGCTGCGGATGACGCACGAGCCGGCCGACGGCGAGCTCGATCTCGCCGTCGGGTCGCAGACGACCGTCACAATCGAGCTCACCGAGCCGGTCACCCACGTCACCTTCCTCGGCCGCCGCCACGACGTCCGCGTGGTCCGCTTCCACGCGGACGACTCCGACGGGCTCGTACGCGCGCTCGCCGCGACCCCTCTCCCCGGTGACGGCGCCCGACCGGACGGCTGACGCGCGCTGTCCTTCCGGACCCGGCCGTACGGCGCGCTCTCCCCGGAACCGGCGGGGCGCTTCACCGGGAGGGGCTTCGGCCCGGCCGTCCTCCACGGCGCCGGACCGGGCCGTCCGGCACGCGCCGTACGCTGGCGTCGAGCTCGATCGAAGGAGTACGTGTGCTTGTCCTGCTGCCGCCGTCCGAAGGCAAGGCCGCTTCCGGCCGCGGTGTCCCGCTGAAGCCCGAGTCGCTGTCGCTGCCGGGGCTGGCCGCCGCGCGGGAGGCCGCCCTCGCCGAGCTGGTGGACCTGTGCGCCGGCGACGAGGACAAGGCGCGCGAGGTGCTCGGGCTGAGCGAGGGGCTGCGGGGCGAGGTCGCGAAGAACGCGCAGCTGTGGACCGCCGGGGCGTGGCCCGCCGGGGAGATCTACACCGGGGTGCTGTACGACGCCCTGGACCTGGCGTCCCTGGACGCGGCGGCGAAGCGGCGGGCGGCGGCGTCCCTGCTGGTGTTCTCCGGATTGTGGGGCGCGGTCCGGGTCACCGACAGGATCCCCTCCTACCGCCTCTCGATGGGCGTGAAGCTGCCCGGCCTCGGCGCGTTGAGCGGGCACTGGCGTGCGCCGATGGCCCAGGTGCTGCCCGAGGCGGCCGGGGACGGGCTGGTGCTGGACCTGCGGTCGGCGGCGTACGCGGCGGCCTGGAAACCGAAGGGCGAGGTCGCCGGGCGGACGGCGACCGTACGCGTGCTGCACGCGCCGACCCGGAAGGTGGTCAGCCACTTCAACAAGGCGACCAAGGGGCGGATCGTACGGAGCCTGCTGACGGCCGGGACCGTGCCGGAGGACCCCGCCGGGCTGGTGGAGGCGCTGCGGGACCTCGGACACGAGGTGGAGGCGGCGGCGCCGGCCAGGGCGGGGTCGGCGTGGGCGCTGGATGTGCTGGTGGACGAGGTGCACTGAGCGCGTATTGCATGATGCGCAACGACCTTTGCGCGGTGCGCATCGGTGTGGGCAGGATGACGTCATGCGCTCTCCCCTGCCCTCCTCCGTGCTGGACCTCGCCCCCGTCGTGCCCGTCGTCGTCATCGAGGACGTCGCCGACTCCGTACCGCTGGCGCGTGCGCTGGTGGCCGGGGGCCTGCCCGCGATCGAGGTGACCCTGCGGACGCCCGCCGCGCTCGACGCGATCCGGGCGGTCGCCGGTGAGGTCCCGGAGGCCGTGGTCGGCGCCGGGACGGTGATCACGCCGGAACAGGTGGACGCGGCGGTGACGGCCGGGGCGCGGTTCCTGGTCAGCCCGGGGTGGACGGACGTGCTCCTCGATGCCATGCGGGCGTCCGGGGTGCCGTTCCTGCCGGGGGTGTCCACTGCTTCCGAAGTGGTGGCACTCCTTGAGCGCGGGGTGCGGGAGATGAAGTTCTTCCCGGCGCGGGCGGCGGGCGGTACGGCGTACCTGAAGTCGCTCGCCGGCCCGCTTCCGCAGGCCCGCTTCTGCCCGACCGGGGGCATCGGCCCCGATTCCGCTCCGGACTATCTCGCGCTGCCCAACGTGGGGTGTGTGGGCGGGAGCTGGATGCTCCCGGCGGACGCGGTGGCGGACCGGGACTGGGGCCGGGTCGAGGCGCTGGCCCGTGCGGCGGCGGGGCTCAGCGCAGGTGCGAGGTGTCGTTGAACAGACGGACGCTCGCGTTGCCGTCGGCGTAGTACGCCACGGCGGAGAGTGAGGCCGCCGACAGCTCCATACGGAACAGGGCCTCGGGCGGGGCGCCCAGGGCGAGGCGTACGAGGGTCTTGATCGGTGTCACGTGGGTGACGAGCAGGACCGTGCGGCCGGCGTACGCGGCGGTCAGCCGGTCGCGGGTGGCGGCGACCCGGATGGCGGTGGCCGCGAAGCTCTCGCCGCCGCCGGTGGGTTCGGCGTCCGGGGAGGACAGCCAGGCGTTCAGGTCGTCGGGGTGGCGTTCCCGGACCTCGCCGAAGGTGAGGCCCTCCCAGGCGCCGAAGTCCGTCTCGCGCAGCCCGTCATCCACGCTCACGTCGAGACCGAGACGGGCGGCGACGATGCCGGCGGTCTCGCGGGTACGGGCGAGGGGTGAGGCGACGACCGCCTGGACGGTGCCGCGCCGGGCGAGGAACCCGGCGGCCCTCTCGGCCTGTTCCCGGCCGACGGCGGAGAGGGAGGGGTCACTGCCGCCACTGCCCGAGAAACGCTTCTGCGGGGTCAGCGGGGTCTCACCGTGCCGCAGCAGCACGAAGGTCGCGGGCGGTCCCAGATCGGCGGGCGCCCACCCGGCACCGGGCGTGGTGACGGCCCGCGCGGCACGGACGTCGGTGCGGTCGGCTCCGGTGCCGCTGTCGGCGGCCTCGGCAACGGTGGCGTTCCCGGACGCGACACCGGTTCCGACCGCCCGCGCATCGGCGGTCCCGGGAGCAGCGGTGGAGTCACCGGTCGTGGGGTCCTCGGCGCCCGGGCGGGGAGAACCGGTGACGTCGTCGGACGCGGCGTCCGCCCCTGCCGCCCGCACATCCGCGTCGGCCTTCGCACGGTCGGCGTCCGCCCCTGCCGCCCGCGCGTGCCCGGTATCGGTCTCGGCGGTGGAAGAACGCCCGGCCGCCGAGGCCGACGCCGCCCGGACACGGGCCGCGCCCGCTGTCGCATCGCCGGACGGGCCCGCGGGGTCGGGTGCCGTGGGACGGGCCGGCGGGGTGTCCAGGGCGGCCCGGGAGGTCGCCGCCGACCACGCCTCACCCCGTTTGCCCGCGTCCATCGCCTCGTTCGCCAGACGGTCGGCGTGTTTGTTCTGGGCGCGGGGGATCCACTCGTAGGTGACCCGCTCCGGCGGGAAGACCCGCGCCGCCTGAGCCGCGAGCGGTTTCATCGCCGGGTGCTTGATCTTCCAGCGGCCCGTCATCTGCTCGATGACGAGCTTGGAGTCCATCCGGACATGGACCCGTGCCTGAGGATCCAGCTCGTGGGCGGCGCGCAGGCCGGCCAGCAGGCCCCGGTACTCGGCGACGTTGTTCGTGGCGACGCCGAGGTACTCGGCCGCCTCCACCAGGGTCTCCCCCGTCGCCGCGTCACCCACCACGGCCCCGTAGCCCGCGGGCCCCGGGTTGCCCCGCGACCCGCCGTCCGCCTCGACGATGAACTCCCGCATCGCCAAGAACCCTTACAGCCCCGACTCCGACGTACGCACCAGGATGCGCCGGCAGTTCTCGCAGCGCACCACCGTGTCGGGCGCCGCGGACCGGATCTCGCTCAGCTCGGTGATCGCGAGCTCCTGGCGGCAGCCCTGGCAGGTACGGGCGTACAGCTTCGCCGCGCCGACGCCGCCCTGCTGCCCGCGCAGCTTCTCGTACAGGCTCAGCAGCGGGGCGGGCACGGAACCCGCGACGACCTCGCGCTCCTTCGTCACCGAGGCCGCCTCGCCGTCGATCTCCTCGACGGCCGCGTCCCGGCGCGCGGTGGCGTCGTCGATCTTCCCCTGTACGGAGCCGACCCGCTCGGTCAGCTCGGCGACCCGCTCCTGCGCGGACTCGCGGCGCTCCATGACCTCCAGGACGACGTCCTCGAGGTCGCCCTGCCGCTTGGCGAGGGAGGTGATCTCGCGCTGGAGGTTCTCCAGGTCCTTGGGCGAGGAGACGGCACCGGAGTCGAGGCGCTTCTGGTCACGGGTGGCACGCTGGCGCACCTGGTCGACGTCCTGCTCGGCCTTGGTCTGCTCGCGGGCGCAGTCGCTCTCCTCGGTCTGCGCGGCGACGAGCAGGTCGCGCAGCTGGGTGAGGTCCCGGTTCAGCGACTCGATCTCGGCGTGCTCGGGCAGCGACTTCCGCTTGTGCGCGAGCTGCTGGAGGCGGACGTCGAGGTCCTGGACGTCGAGGAGTCGGATCTGGTCGGCGGGCGCGGCGTTCAGTTGGGGGCTCCAGATGTGTCGGTGGTGGTGGACGCCGCGTGGGCGGTCCAGGGGTCGGTGACCGTCTTCGAGACGTGGACCCGCAGGCCCCATCCGTGACGGTCGGAGATCTCGTCGAGCTGGGCTGCGGCCAGCTCGCACCAGGGCCATTCCGTGGCCCAGTGCGCCGCGTCGAGCAGCGCGAGGGGACCGTGGGCGCGGTCCGCGACGAACTCGGACGCCGGGTGGTGGCGCAGGTCCGCGGTGAGGAAGGCGTCCACGCCGGCGGCCCGGACGTGGTCGAAGAGGCTGTCGCCGGAGCCGCCGCTGACGGCGACCGTGCGCACCGGCGCGTCGGGGTCGCCGGCGACACGGATGCCCTGCGCGGTGGCGGGGAGCCGTTCGGCGGCGCGGGCGGCGAGGTCGCGGACGGTCAGCGGGTGGTCCAGCTCGCAGACGCGGCCGAGTCCCCGGCGGCCCTCGGGGTCGGTCGGGTCCGGCACCAGGGGTCGTACGACCCTGAGGTCCAGGGCGCCGGCGAGGGCGTCCGAGACTCCCGGGTCGGCGGTGTCGGCGTTGGTGTGGGCGACGTGCAGCGCGATGTCGTTCTTGATGAGCGTGTGCACCACGCGGCCCTTGAAGGTGGAGGCCGCGACCGTGGTCGTGCCGCGCAGATAGAGCGGGTGGTGGGTGACCAGCAGGTCGGCGTCCAGCTTCACCGCCTCGTCGACGACCTCCCGGACCGGGTCGACGGCGAACAGGACCCGCGTGACCTCCTGGTCGGGCTCGCCCACGACCGTGCCGACCGCGTCCCAGGACTCGGCCCGCTCGGCGGGCCACAGGTTCTCCAGCGCGGCGATGACTTCAGACAGACGGGGCACACCTGAAAGGCTACCTGGCTGTTTCGTACGGCAGTACCGGCGTCCTGGAGCACACACCCCTTCCCTTCCTCAGGCGAATCGTTCCTGGAGCACCCTTACGTGTGAAGTGCGGGCCCACCGGTTCGCCGTCTGTGCATGCGCGACCTACTTTCGTCACCGGAGGTGACCGAACGATGACGGTCTGTGCCATCGAACCTGCGGCGGGACACAAGGACGGAGCCGGGCGAGCGGGCTGCACCATCACCGCCGACGGCTCCTACGCCGCACGCCTCGCCCTCGCCGGCGACTCCTTCTTCCCGGAGCGCTGGACCCTGGACGGTCCCGAGCCCTACGCGGTGCCGCTGCCCGGCAACCAGCCCGAGGAACCCGGTACCGAGGTGCAGCCCCTGAGCGACGGGCGGGTCCTCATCCACCGGCTGGCGGGCGGACGGCACGCCTTCTCCCTGCTGTACCCGACCGGCCCCGGCACCGGTGAGCTGCCGCTGGGCACGGTCGAGTGCCCGGACGAGGGCATCCGGCTGCGGCTGCTGCCGCCCGCGCCGGGCGGGGAGCGGGCGTACGCCCTCGCCGTGGGCCGGCGGTCGACGGTGGTGTGGCTGGTGGCGGGCGGCGCGTTCGGGCCCGAGCAGCTCGCGGAGGTTCCCGGGCGCTGCTCGGGCGGGGTGTGGCTGGACCGCGAGGGGCGGATGCTGGCGCTGGACCGGGAGACCGGCGGGCGCACCAAGGCGGTCGTGGTGGACCTGGAGCGCGGCGGCGAGATGTCCCCGCTGCTGCAGATCGCCGACGGGAGCGACGACCGGGTGCTGCTCGCCGACCCGGACAGCGGGCTGCTGCTGATCCGCTCGGACGCGCCGTCACCCGGGCGGGACCGGCTGGGCTGGGGAGTGCTGGGCAGCACGCTGCCGGTGCGTTTCCCGGAGTGCCTGCGGCTGGCGGACTGCACGGTCACGCCGTTCGCGATCCAGCCGGGGCAGATGCTGACGCCGGAGGCCTGCGCGGTGGCGCTGCGCGTCGACGGCGCGTTCGGCAGCTGGGTCGGGATGTGGCGGCCGGCGGAGCGGCAGGTGCACCACTTTCCGGCGCCGGCGGGGTGGCTGGCCGGCTCGGGGCTGTGGACCGCGGACGGGGTGCTGCGGCTGCCGTACACCACCGGGGCGGTGCCGTGCGGTGTCGCCGGGCTGAGGGCGCCCGGGCAGGAGCGGCGGCGGGAGGGGTTGGACGTCCGTCCGGTGGTGAGCCTTCCGGAGGCTCCGGGCCGTCCGGTGTCCGCCGGGCCCGGACCGGAACCCGGGCCCACGCCCGGCCTCGTACCTGACGGCCGGCTCTCCACCGCCGCGGGGCCCATGGCCGGAGGCCGGATGCCGTCCGCCGCCGCACCCATGACCGAAGGCCGACTCGCGTTCCCCGCCGGGCCCATGGCCGAAGACCGCACCCCTTCCGCCGCCGCGCTCATGACCACCGGCCGACTCGCCACCACCGCACCCACGACCGAAGACCACACCCCCTCCACCATCGCACTCACAGCCGAAGACCGACTCGCCTCCCCCACCGGACCCGTGAACGAAGACCACAACCCCTCCACCGCCACACTCACGGCCGAAGGCCGACT